>NZ_JBHXTQ010000039.1:0-74287 GCF_042677305.1 Kitasatospora sp. NPDC127121
GCCGACCGCTCCTCAGACGGAGGCCGGGGCTCCTCCGTCCGGTCGGCCGGGCTCGTCCAGCAGCTCCAGCACCGCCAGGACGGCGACCAGCGCGAGCGCCAGACAGAGCGTCACCAGCACCGTCGGATAGCTCCACAGCACGAACGCCAGCGCCGCGCCCGCGACCGCCGCCCAGCCCAGCCAGGCCTTCCAGCGGTGGACGAACCGCCCGACCGGGCCGAGCCGCAGCCCGGCCCGTTCGGCGGTGGTCCGCGCCGCGCCGAGCCCCGCGTGCCAGCCGCCGCGCGCGGTGCGGGCCCAGCGCCCGCCGCCGCTGATCCAGGCGCCGAGCGCGACGACCAGGCCGAGCGCGATCACCACCCGGACGGCGGAGCGCAGGTAGCGCACCAGCGCGTCGTACACCGCCTGGGCGGCCGACTGGTCCACCCCGGCGGGGAGCCCGTCCAGGTAGACGGCCCGGAACACGCTCAGCCCGATGCCCAGCAGCAGCGCCCCGCCGGCCATCCCCAGCGCCGCCGTGACCGCCGCCCGGCGCCGCCGGACCGCGAGCAGCACCCCGCCGACCGCGCAGGCCAGCGTGAGCACCGGCATCCAGAAGCCGGCCAGGTCCAGCAGCCGCAGGCCGGTGCGGACCTTGGGGATGGCGGAGGACTGCACCAGCGTGAACGAGGTGTGGATCTCCGGGATCCTCGCGGCCGGCGTGAGCCCGTTGTCGACCAGCGCGGTCTTCACCCGGGCGATCACCGGGGCGAGGTCGAGCACCACGGTGTCGTTCCTGACCTCGACGGCGCCGCCGCCCTGCCCGGTCAGCATCCGGTCGATCGCGGTGTGCGCCTGCCGGTTGACGTCCGTCCAGAGGGTGGCGAAGGCGTCGCTGTCCACCACCCGCTGGACCTGGTTGCGGACGAAGCCGGTGAGCCCGTCGGTGAGGGCCTGGCCGATGCCGTTCAGCAGCGCGCCGAGCTTGGGCCGGTCGTCGGGGGCGATGGTGTCGAGCAGCGAGTCGACCGGGATCCGCGTCACGATCTCGTCGGTGACCCGGTTGGTGACGGCCGCTCTGACCGCCGGGTCCCTGGCCAGCGGCGCCATCGTTGCGACGTACCGGTCGGTGTCGCCGATCTCCGACCTCGCCCACACCGCGACGGCGCTCAGCGGGGTCAGCACGCAGGCCAGCAGGATCAGCAGGACGGCGAAGAGGGAGCGCACCCGGTGGCGGTCCGGGCGGGTCTCCAACTGCCGGGTGAGCCGCGCCTGGTGGGCCTCGGCGGCGTTCAGGCGGGCCCGCAGGTCGGCCAGCTCGTCGGGCGACCCGGCGGGCGGTTCACCGGGGGGTTCACCGGGGGGTCCGCCCGGCGGTCCGGCAGACGGTCCGCCCGGGGGTCCACCCGGGGGTCCGACGGGCGGTCTGACGGGCGGCTCGTCGCCCGGTTCGTCGGTGGGCATGCCGCGACTCCGTTCCTCCGGTAGGTGCATACCAGGAGATAACGGATCAGATCGGACGGCCAGTCGGGAGCGCCGTGAGCAGCCCGGATGCAGCAGAAACCCCCGGCACCGTCATCGGACGGTACCGGGGGCTTCCGGAAAAGAGCGAGACTCAGACGGCCGTCTCGGGCCGCTTCGTCTCGGTGGCCTTGGTCACGTTGGTCGGCGTGACGGCCGGCGGGGTCGTGGCGGCCGGCTGCGGCGCGGCGGTGCTCTGCGCGGTGCCGGCGCTCTGCGCCGCGTCCGCCGGGGCTTCGTCCTCGCGCAGCGCCTTCGTCTCCGCCTTCAGGATGCGCATCGACTTGCCGAGGCCGCGGGCCATCTCCGGCAGCTTCTTCGACCCGAACAGCAGGATGACGATCGCCAGCACCACCAGGAGGTGCCAGGGCTCAAGACCGTTCCGCAGCATCCCTGGCCACCGGTCCCTTCTTGTCTAGAGTCAAGGGTGGGCGAGCGCCCGTGCTGGCCAGTATGCCTGGCGACGACGGCGAACGGATACACCGGCCGGGAAACGCTGGCCAAAAAGCAGGTGCCGTTCGAGCGGAACGCGAGCGCCCGCGGCAGCGGCCGGAACCGGCCCGGTCCGGCTCGCACACCCGTGACCAGCCCGCACGGCACCGCGCCGCGCAACACCCGCCCCTCGGGCCCCTTCGCTCCCGTCGCCGGGGGCCGCAGCCGACAACCGCCCGATCGGTGGCGGTTCAGTACACGAAGGGCACGAGTCGCTTCGACACCCGCCGGTATTCCGCGTACTCCGGCCCGAAGGCGGCCAGCAGCAGCCGCTCCTCGGCGGCGATCCGCCAGCCGTACGCGCCGAGCAGCAGCGCCGGCACCAGCAGGGCCGCCGGCCAGCTGCCCAGGCCGAGCGCGTAGCCCGTCCAGACCAGCAGGCTGCCGGCGTAGCCGGGGTGGCGGATCTGCCGGTACGGGCCGCTGCGGACGACGCGCTGGGTGTCCACGGTGCGCAGGGTGCGGGTGTAGTAGCGGCCCAGGGTGCGCATGCCCC
Source organism: Kitasatospora sp. NPDC127121 (assembly GCF_042677305.1). NCBI lineage: Bacteria > Bacillati > Actinomycetota > Actinomycetes > Kitasatosporales > Streptomycetaceae > Kitasatospora > Kitasatospora sp. NPDC127121. Next base: position 2,489 of record NZ_JBHXTQ010000039.1, read on the forward strand.
AGGCCCGCAGCGCCAGCCCGGCGGCGATCAGTGCGATCCCGAACCAGCGGGCCCAGGGCGGCAGTTCGCCGATCCCGGCGCGGCCGAACAGCACCACGACCAGCACCGCGGCGACGTGGCAGGCGAGCAGCAGCCGGGTCGAGCCGCGGTCGCGGCCGTCCGCGCGCCAGGTGCCGGCGGCGGAGTCCTCGCGGCGGCGCAGCAGCAGCTCGTAGCCGACCCAGCAGAGCATGCCGAGGAGGGAGAGCAGGGTCGTCAGGGACATACGGCGGCTCCCGGCGGAGAGGAGGGACGGGCCACGTACCCCTTCACGGTCCTCCCCGGGGCCCGCCGACACACGCCCCCGGGGGTGGACGCCCCGCCCTCCACCCCCAGGTGGACCGTCCGGCCCGCCCGTCGGGCTCGATAAGCAACAGATGTACAACTGCTACATTGACGTCATGAGCGAGCCAGTGATCGAGTCGATGGCCGAGGTCCGGAGTCATCTCGCGGATGTGATCGACCGGGCGCGACGTGACGAGACTCCGACGATCATCACGAGGCGCGGTCGGCAGGAGGCGGTGGTGATCGACATCGCCGAGTACCAGCGCCTGCGGGAAGTCGCCGAGCAGGCCGAAGACGAGTGGCTGAACCGCCTTGCGGACGAGGCAGAGGCCGAGGGCCTCGAAGGCTCCGTGTCGCTGGAGGAAATGGCCGCCATGCTCCGCGAACACCACGGCTGAGCGCGATGGGGTATGTCACGCGGTTCAGTCCTGGCGCGCAACGGGATCTTCTCAAGGTGCCCAGGCCGGACGCTGTCCGCATCCTGCACCGCCTCGCCGAGTTGCAGAAGGTGCTGGACGTCGGCGACACCTCGGGTTTCGACATCAAGTCGCTCCAGGGGCACCAAGCCCGGTGGCGGCTGAGGGTGGGGGACTACCGGGTGCTGTACACGGTCGAAGACGGAGTGCTGATCGTCTGGGTCATGGCGGTCGGCAACCGTCGTGAGGTCTACCGGCACCAGTAGGGGCCGGCGGGAACGGCGGAGAGCCCCCGCCCGAGGGGGCGGGGGCTCTCGATGACTCGCGTGGATCGGTCCTGGTGGGTCAGACGGTGACGGCCTCGGGTGCGGTCTCCGGGGCCGGGGCGGCGGCGGGGAGGTGGCGCATCAGGCGGTAGGCCAGCAGGGCGGCGCCGAGGGCGAAGACCAGGCCGACCGCCGCGGCGACGTGCAGGCCGTCGGTGAAGGCGGCCCGGGCGGTCTCCAGCAGGTCCGTGCCGATCCGGCCGGGCAGGTGGCCGGCGACGGTGACCGCGCCGCCGAGGGTGTCCTGGGCGGTCCGGGCGGCCTCGCCGTCGACGCCCGCGGGGAGGGCGCCGTCCAGCTGGTGGCGGTAGACGGCGGCGCCGGCCGCGCCGAGCAGGGCGATGCCGAGTGAGCTGCCGAGTTCGACGGCGGTCTCGGAGATGGCGGAGGCGGCGCCGGCCTGCTCGACGGGGGCGGCGGAGACGACCATTTCGGCGGTCATGGTCATGGTGCCGACGGTGCCGGCGGCGAGGACGCCCGCCGCGACGAGGATGAGCGCCAGCGGGGAGTGCGCGCCGACCTGGGTCATCAGCGCGAAGCCCGCCGCGCCGACCAGGAATCCGCCGCCCATCAGGGCCGCCGGGCGGACCTTGCCGGCCAGCGCCGAGCTGGTGCCGACGGCCGCGCCGACGCCGACGCTGGGCACCAGCGACCAGAGCGAGGCGGTGAGCGGGCTCATGCCCTTGACCAGTTGCAGGTACTGCGAGGTGAAGAGGGCGAAGCCCATCATCGCGAACATCGCGATGGTGTTGACGCTGATCGCGCCGCTGAAGGTGCGGATCCGGAACAGGCCGAGGTCGATCAGCGGGTCGGCGGCGGTGCGCTGGCGCCGGACGAATGCGGCGGCCAGCAGCAGGCCGGCCGGGACGGCGAGGGCGGGCAGCGGGCTCCAGCCGTCCACGGCGAGGGTCTTGACGCCGTAGACCAGCGGCAGGATCGCGGCCATCGAGAGCGCGGCGCCGGGCAGGTCGAAGCGGCCGGTGCGTGCGGTGGAGCGGTACTCGGGGAGCAGGGCGGGCGCGGTGAGCAGCACCAGGGCCATCACCGGGACGGCGACCAGGAACGTGGAGCCCCACCAGAAGTGGTCGAGCAGCAGGCCGCCGACGACCGGGCCGAGGGTGGCGCCGGCGGTGAGGACGCCGCCCCAGGCGCCGAGGGCGATCTGCCGCTGCTTGGGGTCGTGGAACATGTTGCGGATCAGCGCGAGCGTCGAGGGCATCACGGTGGCCCCGGCGACGCCGAGCAGGGCACGGGCGGCGATCAGCTGGCCGGCGGTGTCGGCCCGGGCGGCGAGCAGCGAGGCGCCGATGAAGCCGGCGGCGCCGATCATCAGCAGCCGGCGGCGGCCGATCCGGTCGCCGAGCGAGCCCATGGTGATGAGCAGCCCGGCGAGCAGGAACGAGTACATGTCCATGATCCACAGCTGCTGGGTGCCGCTGGGCGCAAGCGTGGTGGAGATGAAAGGGACGGCGAAGAAGAGCACGCCCATGTCCATGGCCAGGACGAGGGTCGGGAGCAGGAGGACGGCCAGGCCGATCCATTCGCGACGGCCTGCGCGGCTGGTGGTTGCGGTCATGGGGAAGACGGTACGGGCGTGTCAGACGCCTGTCTAGTACATATGTGTAAATCGATCGTGCGAGACGAATGTACGAGACGGTCGTGCGAGACATTCGTGCAAGACATTTGTGCAGTCCTTCCGTAGGATCGGGTCATGGGAAACCGCGAAGACCTGATGGCCGGCGCCAAGCGCTGCCTGTACGAGAAGGGGTACGGGCGCACCACCGCCCGTGACGTCGCGACCGCCTCGGGCGTCAGCCTGGCCGCGATCGGCTACCACTTCGGTTCGAAGGACGCGCTGCTCAACGCGGCGATGATCGAGGCGATCGGGGAGATGGGGGCGGCCCTGGGCGCGGTGGTGGACGCCGCCAACCGGGTGTCGGACGACCCGGAGGAGCGCTTCGCCGCGGTCTGGGACGGCCTCAGGACCGTCTTCACGGAGCACCGCGGGCTCTGGGCGGCCCAGTTCGAGGCGCTCGCCCAGGCCGCGCACGCGCCCGAGCTGGCGCACGCGTTCGCGGAGGCGCAGAAGGAGGGCCGGCTCGGTCTCGCCGCGCTGTTCCAGGGGCTGCCCGAAGTGCCGGACACCGAGGAGGAGATCGCCCGCGGCTCCTTCTATCAGACCCTGCTGGCCGGGTACGCCGCCCAGTGGCTGGCCGCCCCCGAACTGGCGCCGAGCGGGCGGGACTTCCTGCGCGGGCTGCGGCTGGTCAGCGCAAGCGTGCTCAGCCCCGCGGTGCCGTCACCGCCCGCTGCCGCCCGCTGACGGCTGCCGCCCGTCGCCCGCTGTCGCCCGTCGCCCGCTGACAGTTGCCGCCCGCTGTCGACGCCGCCGCCCCGCTAGGCGGTGACCACCGTCAGCAGCACCACCGAGTCGACGTGGGCCAGCAGCCCGTGCCGCTCCTGCGGCACCGGCTCCAGCCGTCCGACCGGCAGCTCCTGGTGCCGGCCGGCGATGGTCAGCGAGACCCGGCCGCGCAGCACCTGGACGCTGCCGGCGGTCGGCGGGGTGTGTTCGTCCAGCGAGGTGCCCGCGGTCAGCGCGATCACGGTCTGCCGCAGGACGCCGTCGTGGAGCACCAGGTGGGCGCTGCGCCCGTGTGGGCTCTCGGCCGCCCGGGTGAGGTGTTCCACGGCGAGCTGTTCGAGATCGGGCATCGCGTGTCCTCCTGACCCGGCGGGCCGGGCCGACCCCGGGCGCCCGGACCGGCGCCGTGTGCCCAGGTTCGCGGACGCGCCCGGCTCGCGCACCCGGAGCCGTTCGACGTGCAGCCCCCGGCGAGTGCCCGCATCGTGGAGGCATGGCGATCAACGAGACAGTCTCCGGCGGGTTCCAGGTCAATCGCTCGCTGCTGGCGGGCGGCGCGCTGCTCACCGGTATCGGCGCCGTGCTCGGCGTGGCCGGGGCGGCGATGGTGTGCGCGGCGCTGGCCACGGCGGGCCGCAGCTGGGTGCGCAGCCTGGAGACCGCGCCGGCCGCGTTCGCCCAGCGGGCGCTGCGCGAGGCGAAGGTGGCGTCCAGTGCGGGCTGGGAGGCCTGGCGCGCGGAGCACGGTTCGCCCAACTGAGCGCACCCGTCCGCCTGAGCCGCACCCGCCGGCCCCGGCCGAGTGCGCCCGTCCGGGTGCGGCGGGCCGCCATGGGGGTGCGGCCCGCCGCGGTTGTGGACCCGTCTGCCCCGCCTACCCCGTCTACAGGCCGAGCGACTTGGCGATGATGCTGCGCATGACCTCGCTGGTGCCGCCGTAGATCCGGAACACCCGGTTGTCGGTGTAGAGCCGGGCGATCGGGTACTCCAGGATGTAGCCGTAACCACCGTGCAGCTGAAGGCACTTGTCGATGACGGTGGACGCCGACTCGGTGCAGAACAGCTTCGTGGCGGCCGCGTCGGCGACGGTCAGCTCCCCCTGCTGGTACAGCTCCAGCGCGCGGTCCACCATCGACTGCTGCGCCACCACCTGGGCCTCGCAGTCGGCCAGGGTGAACTTGGTGTTCTGGAACTCGGCCACCGCCTTGCCGAACACCTTGCGGTCCTTGACGTACTGGAGCGCGAACCGCACCGCCGCGGCCGCCGACGCGTACGCGCTGACGGCGATCGCCAGCCGCTCCTGCACCAGGTTGTGGGTCAGGTAGGAGAAGGCCCGGCCCTCCTCGCCGAGCAGGTTCTCCACCGGCACCTTGACGTCGCTGAAGGCCAGTTCGGCGGTGTCCGAGGTGCGCAGGCCGATCTTCTGCAGCTTGCGGCCGACCGTGTAGCCGGGGGACGTGGTGTCCACGCAGAGGATGGATAGGCCGGCCCGGCGGTTGTCCGGGTCGTACGGGGCGGTGCGGCAGACCACCAGGACGAGGTCGGCCAGCACGCCGCCGGTGATGAAGGTCTTGGCGCCGTTCAGGACGTAGTGGGTGCCGTCCTCGGAGAGCCGCGCGGTGGTGGTGATGCCCGCGAGGTCGGAGCCGGCGCCCGGCTCGGTCATCGCGATGGCGGTCATGATGTCGCCGGAGACGAAGCCGGGCAGCCAGCGCCGCTTCTGCTCCTCGGTGGCGTACTCCAGCAGGTAGGGCAGGACCAGTGCGGTGTGCACGCCCGAGGAGCCGAAGCTCACGCCCGCCCGGGCGGTCTCCTCGGTGATCACCGTCTGGTACTTGAAGCCGCTCTCGCCCGCGCCGCCGTACTCCTCCGGCACCTCGATGCCGTAGACGCCGAGCGCGCCGAGCTGTCGGTAGAAGTCGCGCGGCGGGTGGCCGTCGGCCTCCCAGTTCTCGTAGACCGGGACGACCTCGTTGGCGATGAAGTCCCGGATGGTCTCCCGGAAGGCCTCGTGGTCCTCGTTGAACACGGTGCGGCGCACGGCGGCGCTCCCTTCGGTGGTGACCGGCTGCGGGTGCCGGCGGGGGCTGAACGTGCCAGGTGATGGCCTCACAAGTTAATCCCGGGTAGCTTCGGCTGTCCAGGGTCGACGGCCCCGGAAAAGGCCGGTGGCCACCGGCGGTCGGCGCCCTCAAGTGAATCCTTGCTAGCCTTCGGTCGGCAGTCCGGAGCGCGGGAGGGAGGCTCGCCATGGTGGTCCGACGACCGCCCGGGCGGCGCGCCCAGATCCTCGCCGTGGCGGCCGACCGGTTCCACCGCAGCGGCTACCACCAGGTCTCCATGACCGAGGTCGCCGCCGGGGTCGGCATCACCGCGCCCGCCCTCTACCGGCACTTCCGCGGCAAGCCCGAACTGCTCGACCGCGCCGTCCGGCTGGGGCTGGACGCGCTGGCCTGCGGGCTGCGCGGGGCCCGCACCACCGGCGACCTCGGCGCCGCGCTGGCCGCCGTCGCGGTCGGACACCGCCCGCTCGGCACCCTGGTGCAGCGCGACGCCAGGCTGCTGCCGCCGGCCCGGCGGGCGGCGCTGCGCCGCGAACTGCGCGCCGACGTCGCGCTGATGACCGCCGTGCTGCGCGCCGGCCGGCCGGAACTCCCGTCGCCGGACGCCGAGTTGCTCTGCTGGTCGGCGCTCTCGGCCTGCACCGGGCTCTCCTACCAGTCGGCCGCGCCGCAGCCCCGCCGCGCCGAGGCGGTGCTGCGCGAACTCGTGGCCGCAGTCCTCGCGGCCTCCCTGTGCGGCGCCGCCGCCCACCCGGATCCCGCTGTCCACCCAGGTCCCGCCCTCATCCCCGTCTCCGCCGCCGATCCCGTCGCCCCCGGGCCGCCGGAGCCCAGGCCGCAGGCGCGCCGCGAGGAGCTGCTCGCGGCGGCCGTCCGGCTCTTCCACCAGCGCGGCTTCGACAACGTCAGCACCGACCAACTCGGCGCCGCCGTCGGCATCTCCGGCCCCAGCGTCTACCGGCACTTCGACAGCAAGGCCCAGTTGCTCGCCGCCTCGCTGGTGCGCAGCCGCGAACGGCTCTGGCAGGAGGTGGACGGCGCGTTCGCGGCCGCCGCCGGGCCGGAGGCGGCGCTGGCGGCCGGCCTGGGCGCGTACGTCGGTTTCGCGCTGCGCAACGGCGACTACCTGGGCGCGATGCTGAGCGAGACGGAGCGGCTGGCCCCGCCGGACCGCCGGGTCGCGGTGGACTTCCGGCGCGACTTCCTGCGCACCTGGGTCGGCCTGCTGCGGCAGGTCCGGTCCGAGTACGACGCGGTCGAGGCCCGGATCCGGGTCCACGCCCTGTTCGCGCTGGTCAACGACGGGGTGCGGAACCGCCCGCACAGCGCCCGCCCGGACCTCGGGGACTGCCTGCTGCACCTCGGCCGGGCGGTCCTCGGACTGCCCGGAACGGACGGCGGCCGGGTGCCCGCCCCGCGTTGAGGGGGCGGGCACCCGGCCCGTGGGGTGTGGCTGCGCCCGGGGCGGGGTGGCTCTAGCCGACCGGGAAGAAGGCCCGGGCGTCGAGGTTGCCGTTGCCCTGCAGGGCGCCGATGTTGCCGCCGTTGCCGGTCGCGGCGAGGCCGTTGTTCTGGTTGCTCGCGCCCGAGCCGGTGGCCGTCTGCTGGGTGACGACCACGTTGCCGTGGACGTTGCCGATGACGTTGGCGGAGCCGGTGTTGCTCACGACGCTGCTGTTGGAGTGGTCGAGGGCGCCGGCGCCGTTGTCGGCGTGGGCGCTGGCGGCGCCGAAGCCGACGAGGAGGAACGCCCCGAGGGCGGTGACGGCGGCGGCTGCGCGGATACGGGACACGGTGGTCTCCCTGAGCTGGGGGTGCGAAATGTGGCGCGATCCGGAGTGGCCGCTCCGTGGCGCCGTTGCCTGACGTCGCACGTTCAGCATTCACCAGCAGCGCGGACGAACTCCACCAAACGGGTGGCAATTCCCCCGATGGTGTCATGGTGACGCCGTATCCGGAGATTGCCCGATGGCCGCGACGAAGGCATCTCAACCCATCAAAACTGCTGGTGGAGAGGGAAGTTGATGCACAAGCGACGGAGTTGGACAACCCTGTGCAGTCAACACAGAGTTGACTGAGTTTTCTCAGAGAGAAAGAAATGGTGGCCAGATAGTCGCACTGGCACACTGGGGACCCATGTCTGAAGGTGCCCCGCCCGAGCCCGCCCCCGCCGAGGATCTGCGTACGACCGAGGTCGATCTCGGCGGACTGGTGAACGTCCTCGCCACCCACCTCTACTCCACCCCGCTGGTCGCTCTGCGCGAACTCGTCCAGAACGCCCACGACTCGCACACCCGCCGACTCCTGGAGGACCCGGACGGCGACCACCGCCCGCTGATCCGGGTGCGCGGCGACGCCGCCCGGCGGACCGTCTCCATCGAGGACACCGGCGCCGGCCTCACCGAGCCGGAGATCCACTCCTACCTCGCCACCGTCGGCACCGGCTACACCCGGATGCTGCGCGACCTCACCGGCAACCAGGAGCTGATCGGCGCCTTCGGCCTCGGCTTCCTCTCCGCCTTCTCGGTGGCCGACGAGGTCGCCGTCACCACCACCTCGCACCGCGAACCGCACCTCGGCCACCGCTACCGCAGCCGGGGCGGCGAGCAGTACCAGGTCGACCCGGTGGCCGCCCGGCCCCGCCCCGGCACGGTCGTCGAGCTGACCCTCAAGGCCGAACACGCCCACCTCGCCGACGAGGACGCGCTGCGCGACGTGCTCGGCCGGTACTGCGTGCTGCTGCCGATCCCGGTCTACGTCGGCGACGACGAGCAGCCCGTCAACAACGTCGAGGTGCCCTGGCGCCACAGCGTGCCGGGTGACCAGCACGCCGCCCGGATGCGCTTCGCCACCGCCTTCGGCCGCCGCTTCGAGCCGCTCACGGCCTTCCCCGTCCACCCGGCCGAGAGCGGCACCGGGGGAGGGGCCGAGGGAGGCACCGACGCGATCGGCCTGCTCTGGGTCCAGGACGGTGGCACCTACGGCAGCAGCGACAACCGCGACCTCGCCGTCTACCTGCGCGGCATGCTGCTCGCCGAGGACGCCCGCGACCTGCTGCCCAGCTGGGCCGGGTTCATCGGCGGCGTGGTCGAGTCCAGCCGGCTCACCCCCACCGCCAGCCGCGAGGACCTCCAGCGCGACGACCACTACCGCGCGCTCCAGCGCGCCCTCACCGACGCCATCGTCGACGGCCTGTACGAGACCGCCCGGCTGCGGCCCGCCGCCTGGCGCCGCATCCTCACCCGGCACGGCCAGGACCTGCTCGGCGCCGCGCTCTGCGACGAGCGGCTGTTCACCCTGCTCGCCGACGACGTCCCCGTCCCCACCTCCCAGGGCGACCTCACCGCCGGCGCGCTGCGGGCCGCGGGCGGGGGCGCGGTGCACGTCGCGCTCGGCAGCGGCGGCGGCTTCGAGGAGATGCTGTACCGGGCGATGCGGGTGCCGATCGCCCGCGGCGACCGCTACGCCGTCCTGCCCTTCCTGCGCCGCTACGCCCAGCTGCGCGGCTGCCGCCTGGTCGAGCTGGGCAGCGAGCACGGCGACCGCGAGCTGTTCCGCGACCCGGAGCGGCCGCTGCCGACCGGCGAGGCGGCCTGGCTGGCCGGCGCCCTCGCCGACGAGGGCGAGCAGCTCGTCCCGGCCCGGTTCGACCCGCCCGGCCTGCCGCTGGTCCTGGTGCCGGACCGCGAGGCCGAGCTGAAGGCCCGGATCGAGGACGACCAGGCCGACGCCCGGATCCCGTCCGCGGCGCTGCGGCTGGCCCGGGCGTTCACCGCCCGCACCGACGGCGAGGTCAGGGCCCGCCTCTACCTCAACCTGTCCTGCCCGGCCGTGCTGGACCTGCTCGCCGCCTACCGTGCCGGGCACACCGGCAGTGCCACGGCGGCCGGGCTGCTCCGCTCGCTCAAGGTGATCATGGCCGCCGCCTCGGCGGGCTCGACCGGCGCGTCCGGCGGCGACCTCACCGCCGCGCTGTCCGGCGTCGGCACCGCGGTCTCGGCGCTGACCGCCGCCGTCCCGGCCGGCCTGTCGGCCGTCCCGGACACCCTCGACGCCCTCCCGGACGAGGCGTGACGGACGAGGCGTGACGGACGGATTGTCAGTGGTCCGCGGTAGACATCACATCAGCACCACGCAGGGGGACACCACATGAGTACCGACATCTGGGCCTGGGTCCACGACGCCCACCGCCAGCTGGCCGAGGCCGGCCACCGGCGGCTGGCCGACGCCATCTACGAGCTGCCCGGCCACGCCAACGAGGGCCGCAACGACCAGGTGGACGCCGTCTACCCGGAGGCGCTGGCCGCCTCCAGGGCGCTCGGCCTGCCCTGGGTCGAGGTCTACCTGCGGCACTGGCGGATGCAGAACCTGCTGAACAAGCGCCACCAGGGCGAGCAGGCCCTGCCCGAGGCGGTCGACCTGCTGGAGTTCGCCCACCGCGAGGAGACGGCGGGCTGCCCGCAGTCCGTCTGCGTGGTGCAGGACTTCGCGATCTGCCACGCCCGGGTCGACGGCCCCGGTTACGTGCCGGAGCGGCTGGCGGTGCTCGGCGAGACGCTGGAGCGGATCGAGCCCGGCCGCGCCTGCTTCGACTGCCTCTCCCGCGAGTACTCCGACGCGCTGGAGGACGACGGCCGCCACACCGAGGCGCTCGCCCACCTGGACACCGCCGCCACCCGGATCCAGGCGGCCGGCGAGCGGCTCTCGCTGCACTTCCACCACGCCCGGGCCGGCACCCTGCACCGGCTCGGCCGGCACCCGGAGGTGCTCGCGCTGCTCGACACCGCCGAGCAGGCCGAGCGCTCCCGCGGCCACGAGATCGACGAGAGCGACCGGCTCTGGGGCGGCCTGCTGCGGGCCCGCGCGCTGGCCTCGCTCGGCCGGACGGAGGAGGCGCTGGCGCTGCTGCCCGACCGGGAGGCCGCCGAGCGCCACGCCGACCTGCGGGACGGCTGGACGCACACGGTCGAGCTGCTGGTCGCGGCCGGCGCCTGGGAGAACGACGCCGAACTGGGCGCCGCCGTGGCCGGCTGGGTCGGCTACCTGGACGGCACCGGCTCGCACCGCCCGTGCGTGGACCTGCTGCTGGCGGCGGGTCGGCTCGCCCTCGCCCGCGGCGCCCGGACGGTGGCGCTGACCCTCGCCGCGACCGGGGAGCGCAAGCTCGCCCAGCTGCGCCGCACCGACGGCGTGGCCGCGGAGGTCGCCGCGCTGCGGGCGGCCGCCGAGGCGCTGCCGGAGCCCGGGCTGCCCGTCCCGCCCGGCGAGCTGACGGCGCACCTGGCCGAGGTCGGAGTGCCCTACGAGACCGGCGCCGACCTGCTCTCCGTCGCCCTGGACCGGTACCGGGGTGAGCAGGCCGGCGCCACCGAACTGGCCGTCAACCTGGCCGCGGTGCTCGGCGGCCTCGGCCACGCCCGGGCCGCCGCCGACCTGCTCTGGCACTGGCTCGACACCGCCCCGGCCGACGAGGTGCTGATCGGCATGCTCGGCTCCGCCCTGATCGACGCGGGGGACGGCGAGGGTGTCCGCCGCCTCGCCGACCGGCTGGCCGACGACAGCCCGGAGGACGGGCACTGGATACGCGCCCGCTGGGCCGCCGCCGAGGGTCGCTGGGCCGAGGTGCTGGAGCAGTGCGAGGCGATCCTCGCTCTGGACGCCGGCCGGATCAACACCCGCCGGCTGGCCGCCGGCGCCGCCACCGAGCTGGGCGACCACGCCACCGCGCAGCGGCTGTACCAGGAGCTCCTGGAGCACGCGCTGCCTGCCGAGGCCGCCCCGGAGGAGGAGCGCCACCGCACCGTCCAGGAGCCCGACCTCTGGCACCTGATCACGGCGGCCACCGCCAACCGGGACTGGGCCGCGGTCCGTTCCGCGGGCGCGCTGCTCGGCATCGAGTTCGACGAGCCCGAGGGGCCGGTGGACGAGGAGTGGCAGCTGGTCACCGTCCGGGCCACCCGCACCAACGGCGCCACCGCCGACCTGCCCGCCGTCCGCACCGGTCCGGCCACCGCCCGGATCCTGCCGGTGCTCGGCGAGGACCTGACGCTCAACCACGGCGACGTGGTGGTCTTCGCCCCGGCGCTGCTGGAGCCGCCGCCGGCCGAGGACGCCCCCGAGGAGGAGCGGCGCGGCTGGCACCCGGTGTTCGAGCTGCTCACCCTGCTCGACCCGGCGGGGTACACCACCTACTGGATCGACGGCGGCTGGCCCGGCGACGAGCCGTGGGCGGCGCTGCGCGAGAGCCTCCAGCAGGCCGGCTTCGCGGTCTGGGCGTACAGCGGGGAGCAGTACCGCATCACCGACCCGGCCGACGAGGACGGCACGCTGCCCGGCGTCTACGCCGCCCTCGGGGTGCCGCCGACGGCCTCCGCCGCCGAGGCCGATGCGCTGCTGCACCGGCTCACCGGCGACTGGCCGCACCCGCTCGCCTGGCTCGACCTGGCCGAGGCGGCGGGCGCGGACGCCGCCCGGCACGAGGAGATCGTCGAGCGCTACGGCCTCTGACCCGTTCCCGCTCCAGCCCGGGGCGGGAACCATCCCGGGATCTGTCGAGTCTTGGTAAATGCTTTACCATTTCATTGCCAAGACTCGACCCCCAGGAGTGTCCGCCCGTGACCAGCCTCGCCCTCGGCCCGTCCTGGCTCGATCCGACCAACCTGATCTCCGCCTTCGGCCTGATCGGCATCCTGGCCATCGTCTTCGCCGAGTCCGGTCTGCTGATCGGCTTCTTCCTGCCGGGGGACTCGCTGCTGTTCACCACCGGCCTGCTGGTGGCCGACGGCACCTACCTGCACCAGCCGCTCTGGCTGGTCTGCGCGCTGATCGTGGCCGCCGCGGTGGCGGGGGACCAGGTCGGCTACCTGTTCGGCCGCAAGGTCGGGCCGAGCCTGTTCCGCCGCGCCGACTCCCGGCTCTTCAAGCAGGAGAACGTGGAGAAGGCCGCCGCCTTCTTCGACCGGCACGGGCCCAAGGCGATCGTGCTGGCCCGCTTCGTGCCGATCGTGCGCACCTTCACCCCGATCGTCGCCGGGGTGAGCAGGATGAACTACCGCACCTTCGTGGTCTTCAACCTCGTCGGCGGCGTGCTGTGGGGCGCCGGCGTCACCGTGCTCGGCTACTTCCTGGGCCAGATCCCGTTCGTCCGGGAGAACATCGAGGCGATCCTGGTCGGCATCGTGCTGGTCTCGGTGGTCCCGGTGGCGGTCGAACTGCTGCGGGCCCGCCGTTCCGGCGCGGCGTCCGCCGACCGCCACCGCGCCGGGTAGGAGTCCGCGGCCCCCGTCGGGGTACGCCGCGTACATGTGCGTCCGGCAGTTCGATCAGGCAAGGTGTAACCCGAGATCGAACGGTGGCCGACGGCCGCCAGGGGTGGCAAGGAGCGGAAGTGCCTAAGCGGGGCCGACCGGGCGCAGGCAAGCGGGCGAGGGGAGGCCGGGCGGTCCGTCAGACCCGGCGGACGCCGCCGGTACGGCCGGTGGACCCCGCCGAGGCGCCGCCCACCGAGGGCCTGCTGGGCCATCCGGCTCCGACCGTCGAGCCCGCCACCGTCGTCCCCTTCGTCCCGCCGATCACGGAGACCAGGGGCCTGCTGTCCCCGGAGCCGGAGCGGGAGCCGCCCGCCGAGTCCGGGGCGACCCCCGGGTCCGGGCCGCACCCTGCGCTCGGGCCGCACCCCGCGCCCGGACAGGCGCCCGGTCCGGAGGACGCGCGCCCCGCCCGCCGCCGATCGGTCGCCGAGGACACCCTCACCCCCGAGGAGTGGCGGGCCGCCGGCTACACCCCACCGATGGGCATCCCGGTCCCGGAGCTGACCGCCGGCGCCCCCGGCGAGGCGCCCTGGCCGGACCGGATGCGCACCCTGCTGCGCATGCCGATGTCCGAGCGCCCCGCCTTCGAGCGGACCGCCCGCGAGCTGCACCCCTCCGCGGGCGCGACCCGCAACGTCCCCCGCATCCTCGACCTGACGCTGCGCATCGGCGAGCTGCTGCTCGCCAGCGGCGAGGCCGCCGAGGACGTCGAGGCGGCGATGCTCGGCATCGCGCACGCCTACCGGCTGGACCGCTGCGAGCCGCAGGTGACCTTCACCCTGATCGGCATCTCGCACCAGCCCTCGCTGGTCGAGCCGCCGATCACCGCCGACCGGGTGGTGCGCCGCCGCACCTCCGACTACACCCGGCTGAACGCGGTCTACGAGCTGGTCGCGGACATCACCGCGGAGAAGGTCACGGTCAACGACGCCTACCGCCGGCTCGCCCTGATCCGCCGCAACCGGCACCCGTACCCGGGCTGGATGCTCGCGCTGACCACCGGTCTGCTGGCCGGCGCGGCCACCTTCCTGGTCGGCGGGCGGATCGACGACAAGGCCTGGCTGGTCTTCGCCAGCGCCTTCGTCGCGGCCGTCCTCGGCGACCGGCTGGCCTCCACGCTGGCCCGGCGCCGGCTGCCGGAGTTCTACCAGTTCGTGGCGGCCGCGATGCCGGCCGCCGCCTCCGGGATCATCCTGTCCTTCAACGACTGGGGACTGCGCGGCTCGGTGGTGATCACCGGTGGCCTGTTCGCGCTGCTGCCCGGCCGGGCGCTGGTCGCCGCCGTCCAGGACGGCCTGACCGGCTTCTACATCACCGCCGCGGCCCGCCTGCTGGAGGTGATCTACCTGGTCGCGGGCATCGTGATCGGCGTGATGCTGATCCTCTACCTGGGGGTCGGCTTCGAGGCGAAGCTGCGGCCGGACGAGAGCCTGGCGGGCGTCACCTACCCGCCGGTCCAGATGATCGCCGCGATGCTGCTGACCCTGGCCTTCGCCACGCTGCTGCAGACCGACCGCCGCTCGCTCGCGCTGGTCACCCTGAACAGCGGCATCGGCTGGGCCAGCTACGGCGTGCTGGCGTACAACGCGGGCATCTCCCCGATCGTGGCGACGGGGGTGGCGGCCGGCCTGGTCGGCCTGTTCGGCCAGCTGATGGCGCGCTACCGCAACGGCTCCGCGCTGCCGTACGTGACCGCCGCGATCGGCCCGCTGATGCCCGGTTCGGCGCTCTACCTGGGGATGCTCTCCTTCGCCCAGGGCCACGCCAGTGCGGGCCTGGTGTCCGTCTCCCGGGCGGCGGCGATCGCGATGGCACTGGCGATCGGGGTGAACCTGGGCGGTGAGATCGCCCGGATGTTCATGAAGCTGCCGGTCGGCGGCGAACGCCCGTCGCTGTACCCGGTCGTGCCGCGCCGGGCGGCCAAACGCACCCGCGGGTTCTGACCGCACGTTGGACCGGTGTTGGGCTCCGGGCCATGTCACGGCAGGCCGCACGCAGGACCAGGAACGAAGGTAAGACGCATGACCACACTGCTGGACGGCTACCGCGAGCACATCGTCGCCGCGCACAAGCAGCCGTTGTTCCTGCTGCTGGTCGGCTTCATCACCTCCTTCGTGTTCATCCGGTTCAGCGTCCGGATGATCCGCGCAGAGGTGCGGTGGTGGTTCGGCAACGTCACCCCCGGCGGCCTGCACATCCATCACATGGTGTTCGGTCTGGGCTTCCTGCTGGTCGGCGGCGTCGGGGTGTTCGCCACGTACGGCGGGCACCCGTGGATCGACTGGTTCGGGCTGGTCTTCGGCATCGGCTGCGGCCTGGTGCTGGACGAGTTCGCGCTGATCCTGCACCTGGACGACGTGTACTGGAGCGAGCAGGGCCGCAAGTCGGTGGACGCGGTGATCTTCGGGATCCTGTTCACCGCCCTGCTGCTGGTCGGGTACGTGCCGCTCGGCGTGGTGCCCAGCCAGGAGACCAGGTGGGGCCTGATCACGGTGATCTCGGTGAACGCCCTGGCCTCGGTGATCACCCTGATCAAGGGCAAGATGTGGACCGGCCTGCTCGGCATCATGGTCCCCGGCCTGTCCTGGATCGGGGCGATCCGGCTGGCCCGCCCGAGCAGCCCGTGGGCCCGCTGGCGGTACGCCACGCGCCCGCGCCGCCGGGCGCGTGCGCTCCGGCGCGAGCGCCTGCTGCACCGGCGTGCGGACCGGGCCCGCACCTGGCTTTTCGACCTGATCGCCGGCGCCCCCGACAAGGTGCCCGCGAACCATCCCGCCGCCCATCGGGTGGCCGAGCGGATGTCCGCCCGGGCCACCGCCCACCTCGACGCGCACGCCGCCCGGGCCCTGGCCCGGCGTCAGGCGCGGCTGGCGGACCGCCGCTCGGCGGCCGCCGCCGGGGCCGCCCCGGCGGCGGTGGGCGGGGCGTACGGCGCGGGCGACAGCGGTGGGGGCCCGTCCCTCGGGGCGCAGCAGCGCCGTCGCGCGATCCGGGCGGGGCGCAACCGGACGTACGCGGTTCGTCCGACCGGGGTGGAGCACCGGTCCGGGCGACACCCTCACCTGCGTCCGCACACCCGCCGGATCCATCGGTAGTTCGTATACCTGGTGCGCCTGACTGAAGGTGACTGGCGGTCGGATCATCTGATGGTCACCCGCGCGGCGGAGTGCGTTCGAGGTGTGAAAAGCGCTGGAGTTGAGAACATGATCGACGAGTGACCGTTCTGTCATGTGATGGGATGATTCGTCGGACCTGCTCCGCCCGGCCGCCCCGCCCGAGCGCCGCGGACCGTCCGCCGCCGTCCCCTCCGGACCCGTGAGAAGGGGATGTCTCGTGGCGCGCAGGCTCCTGCCGACCCTCCTGTTGTCCCTCACCGCCCTGCTCGGGCTGCTCCCCGCAGCCCAGGCCGCCCCGGCGGACCCCGAACCGGCCGCCGGCCCCGCCCGGACGGAGGACCCGTACCCCACCACCGGGGAGATCGACCGGGCCCGCGCCGAGGCCGACCGCACCGCCGCCTCCGTCACCGCCATCGAAGCCGGCCTCGCCGCCGCCCGGACCGAACTCGACCAGGCCGGCCGCAGCGCCGAACAGGCCGTCGAGGCCTACAACGGCGCCCAGCTCGCCCTCGTCCGGGCCCGCGCCGACGAGACCGCCGCCGCCCGGCGCGCCACCGCCGCCGAGGCCGACCGCACCGCGGCCGCCGAGGACGCCGCCCAGCTCGCCGCCGAAACGTACCGCCAGGGCGCGGGCGCCGCCCTCTCCGCCCTCAACGCCCTGCTCGGCGCCCACGGCCCGCGCGAAGCCGGCGACCGCGCCGCCGTGATCGGCGTCGCCAGCGACCGCACCCGGCAGATCCTCGACGCCGCCACCTCCACCGCCGCCGCCGCGACCCGCGCCTCCGCCGCCGCCCGCGCCGCCACCGAGACCGCCGAGAAGGCCGCCACCGAGGTCGGCGCCGCCAAGGCCAGGGCCGAGGCCCGGCTCGCGGCCCAGCAGGAGGCGGTCGTCGCCGCCGACCGCCGCCGCGAACAACTCCTCACCGACCTGGCCGCCGCCCGGCACACCACCGTCGACCTGGAACGCCGGCGCAGCGAGGCCCTGGAGGCGATCGCCGCCCGTGAGGCCGAGGCCGCCGCCCGCGCCGCCGCCGAGAAGGCCGCCGCCGAAGCGGCCGCCGCGGCCGAGGCCGCCGCCAAGGCCACCCCGGCCGCACCCCCCGCCGCCGACCGCCTGTGGTCCGCCGAGGGCGCCGCCGCCGCCATCGCCTTCGCCCGCTCCAAGATCGGCCTGCCCTACATCTGGGGCGGCGAGGGCCCGGCCGGCTACGACTGCTCCGGGCTCACCATGATGGCCTGGCGCGAGGGCGGCAAACAGCTCAACCACTTCGCCGCCGACCAGTACGCCGAGAGCACCCCGGTCAGCTACCGCCAGCTGCGCCCCGGCGACCTCGTGTTCTGGACGGACACCGGCCGCGCCGTCGACATCCACCACGTCGGCCTCTACATCGGTGACGACCAGATGATCGAGGCCCCCCGCGTCGGCATGCCGGTCAAACAGGCCAGCCTCTGGATCATGGGCACCCCCGACTTCTACGCCCGCCCGTAGGTCCTGTCCGGCAAGATCGGCCGGACAGGGCCTAGCGCCCCGGCTCGCGCCGGGGCTGTCGGCGGCAGGCGCTAGCGTGGCCGCGTCGATCACTCGGGAGGAGACGCGATGAGGCTGCGGGACGTCGAGGCGGGGGACGTCGGGGCGTACGTCCGGATGCGGTGCGACGCGGTGATGATGGCCGAGCTGGGCGGGCCGCTGCCGGAGGAACGGGTGCGGGAGCGGCTGCGCAAGGACGTCGTGGAGGTCGCCGAGGACCGTTCGTGGATCAAGGTGATCGTCCCGGACGGCGCCGGGCCGGAGGTGGTGGCCGGCTCCGTCACGCTCTGGTCGCACGAGGAGGACGGCGCCGCCGTGGCCGAGATCGGCTGGATGGTGCTGCCCGAGTTCCAGGGGCGCGGCCTCGCCAAGGCGGCCGTCCGGGAACTGCTGGACGCGGCCGCCCGGGACGGCCGGTGGGGCCCGGTGCACGCCTTCCCGGCGACGGCCAACGGCCCGTCCAACGGGATCTGCCGGTCGCTCGGCTTCCGGCTGCTCGGCGAGCTCGACGTCGACTTCGCCAACCGCGTCCTGCACTGCAACCACTGGGTGGTGGTGCCGGGGGAGCACCGCGCATCGGGCACGGAATAAATGGGATGCCGCCCGAAAGCGGCGCCCGTACGGTGGCCCGATGGGCAACACAACCGATGACGGGGCCGTCGACATCGTGAACGGCCTCCAGACCCGCGCGATCGCCGAGAGCGAGGTGGCCGCGTGGGACCGGGCGCTCGCTCTGGGCTTCCTGCGCTCGCACGCGGAGAGCACGGCCGACTTCCGCCGCCGGCAGTGGGAGCCGGGCCGGATGCTGGCCGGCTTCGACGGTGACCGCTGCATCGCCACCTTCCGCAGCTTCGACGTCGAGTTGACCGTCCCGGGCGGGGCCACCGTCCGGGCCGACGCCGTCACCGCCGTGACGGTCAGCGCCACCCACCGCCGCCGCGGCCTGCTCGGCACGTTGATGCGCCACGACCTCGCGGCCGCCGCCGAGCGGGGTTCGGCGGTCGCCATCCTGATCGCCGCCGAGTACAACATCTACGGCCGCTACGGCTTCGGCCCGGCCACCCGCGGCCACGGCTGGAACATCGACCTGCACCGCACCCGCGGCCTGCGCGACGGCCTGCCCACCGTGCCCGGCGGGCGGATCGACTTCGTGACCATGGAGCAGGCCCGCGAGCTGGGCCCCGACCTGCACGAGCGCTGGCGGCGCACCCAGCCGGGCGCGATCGCCCGCGACGAGCTGTGGTGGAAGCGGAACACCGGCGAACTCCAGTTGCCGGGCCACGAGTTCAAGGAGCCGTTCGTGGCCGTCCACCGGGACGCCGACGGCACGGTCACCGGCCTGGTGGCCTACCGGGTCGACGACGCCTGGGACGGCAGCTACCCGAACTGCACCCTGACCGTGGCCGACTTCCTCGCCCTCGACCGGGCGACCGCCGCCGAGCTTTGGCGCTTCGTCCTCTCCGTCGACTGGGTGCGCAAGGTCGTCGCGGAGAACATCGGCCCGGACGACCCGCTGCCGCTGCTGCTCCAGGAGCCGCGCGCCGCCACCCCGTACGTGGACAACGCCGACTTCACCTGGCTGCGGGTGCTGGACGTGGCGGCCGCGTTCGACGCCCGGACGTACGGCGCGCCCGGCCGGGTGGTCCTGGAGGTCGAGGACCGGCTCGGCTACGCCTCCGGCCGCTGGGCGATCGAGGTCGCCGCGGACGGCACCGGCCGCTGCACCCGGACCACGGACGACGCCGACCTCGCCCTGGACGCCTCCGAGCTGGCTTCGCTCTACCTGGGCGGCGAGACGGCGCCCCGGCTGCTCGCGGCCGGCCTGCTCACCGAACTGCGCCCCGGCGCGGCGGTCGCCGCCGACCTGCTGCTGCGCACGCCGCTGCAACCCTGGAACCCGGACGGCTTCTGAGCGGCGCCGTCACGCCGAGGGCCGGACCGCACCGCTGCGGTCCGGCCCCCGACGCGTCCGAGCTGCCCTCGGGAGGGCTACTTGACGGCGGTTTTCCCGATGGTGGGCAGGATGAAGTCCTGAATGAGCCCCTTGGCATCGCGGACGATCGGGCGGAATACCCGATAACGCGAGAGGTTGATCACCCGGGCCGCCATGGGGGTGGACCGGCGGACGAATTCCCGTGTCCGCTCGGTGTCCTCGGTCCGGTCGAAAACCCAGTAGAGCACCACGACCATCAGGTGCAGCCAGAGCACGTCGGGCAGCAACTCTCCCAGCTCGGCATCCAGCTTGGGCGCCAGCTCCGAGCCCTGCAGCACGTCGCGGAACAGTTCCACGGCGGTTGCCCGGGCCGGGTGGGACTCGTTGGAGAACGGGCTCAGCGAGCTGGTCGGGTCGGCAGCGGTGCGGAAGAACTGGGCGGCGAACTCGTGGTACGGCGCGGCCGTGTCGAGCCAGGAGGTCAGCGCGATTTCCAGGCGCTCGGCAAAGTTCCGCGTATTGGCCATGCGATTCCTGGCCTCCGCCGCATGGTCGTACGTCATTCGGTCATAGAATCCCTGAATTAGGAATTCCTTCGCCGAAAAATAGTAGTAAGCATTGCCGACCGAGACGCCCGCCTCGGTGGCGATCGCTCGCATGGTGGTCTTCTCGTAGCCGCGCTCCTGGAAGAGCCGCATCGCGGTCTCCAGGATCAGCGCCCGGGTCTGCTCGCTCTTGTCGGTCTTCGGCTGCGCCCGACCGCCGGGCATGGGCCCGCTGTCGGTGCCGGGCCCGCTGTCGGTACCGGGCGCGGCCGCGGGGTCGGTCGCGGTGTCGGCTGCAGGGTCGGTCGGGGTGTCGGCCGGGGTCGCGGCCGCACCGCTCGTGCCGTCCGTTCGGTTCGTCGCTGCCAGGTCGTCCACGGGCACGAGCCTAACCGGAGACGAAGCTCCAACCCGTGTCGGTGGACGCGGCACCGGGCGTCCCCTCCGTGCTCGGTGCCACATCCACCACCCCCGCCATTTCGAACGCGTTCAAAATGATGTGAGCACTGTAGAGGTTTCGCTTGAACATGTTCAACTCCAATCTGTGGGAGGCTCGTCACATGATCAGTCCCGTGCAGACCACCATCCGGCGCGGCGGAGCGCAGGACG
This sequence comes from Kitasatospora sp. NPDC127121, assembly GCF_042677305.1. Classification (NCBI taxonomy): domain Bacteria; kingdom Bacillati; phylum Actinomycetota; class Actinomycetes; order Kitasatosporales; family Streptomycetaceae; genus Kitasatospora; species Kitasatospora sp. NPDC127121. Next base: position 23,024 of record NZ_JBHXTQ010000039.1, read on the forward strand.
CCGCGGCCGTCGCCGACCTGCACGCCCGCAGCTGGAGCGCCGCCTACCGCGGGATCGTCCCCGCGGAGGCACTCGGCGACGGACTGCCCGTCCAGCGGCGCGAGCTGTGGGAGCTGCGGCTGACCGTCGACTACGGCGATCCGGCCGCCGAGCCGGAACTGCTGATCGCCGACCAGGCCGGGGAGACGGTCGGGTTCATCTACCTCGTCCCGCAGCCGGACGGCCGGGTACTGGTCGACAACCTGCACGTCCGCCCCGGCCGGACCGGCGGCGGCATCGGCCGCGCACTGTTCGCCGCGGCCCGCGCCCACGTCGCCGAGCGGCACCCCGGGGCCGAGCTGTACCTGGAGGTGCTGCGCGACAACATCCGCGCGATCGCCTTCTACGAGCGCGAGGGCGGTGTGCGGACGCGGGTACAGGAGGGCGTGTTCCCGGGCGGGTACGTGCTGCCCGAGTACGTGTACAGCTGGCCCGCCGAGAGCCTCGCGGCGCAGGCGGTGCAGGCTCAGCCGACGTCGTAGACCGTCACCGGCACCCCCCGCTCCACCAGCCGCGCGGACACCAGCGGTTCGACCCGCTCCCAGCGCCCACCGGCCAGGCCGCAGCCGATCCGCGGCATGTGGACGGAGGCGCCGAGCTCCCGCGCGTGGTCGCCCAGCGCGGCCAGCGCGGTGCCGATCGCTTCGTACCGGACCGGCACTCCGGTGGAGCGCCCCGTCCGGATGCCGCGCTGGCCGACCAGGTTGGCCACCCAGACGTACGGCTCGACCTGCACCAACTGCAGGGCGCCGAGCCCGAAGTCGTTCCCCGCCCGCTCCCGGTGCCAGCGCCGGAACGCGGCCTCGGGCTCGGGCCAGCGTCTGGACAGCGCGAGCACGAAGCCCTTGCCCCAGCCGCCGAGGTCGTTGCAGACGTGCGCGATCACCTTCACGCCCTTGCCCTGCGGCGCGGTGGCATCGCCTCGGACATAGGTGATTTCCGCCATGCCCCGAACGCTAGACCGAGGTACTGACAGTCCGCTCGGCACTTTCCGCCGGGGCCCCGGCGGCGCGCAGGTGCCGTCGCCCGGTCAGGGCGATCAGCAGGGCGAGCGCGGCGGCGCAGGCCGGCAGGGCGTAGCCGGTGCCGGGGGCGGCGTGCTCGGCGACCGCGCCGGCGAGCGCCGCGCCGCCCGAGATGCCGACCACGATGCCGGACACCGCGATTGCCATCCCCTCGTTGAACTGCTGCCCCGGCAGCAGTTCCTGGACCAGCGTCATACCGGTCACCATGGTCGGCGCGGTGGCCGTGCCGGCCGCGAACAGCGCGACCCCGAGCAGGCCGAGCCCGGTCCCGCCGAGTCCGGCGGCGAGCGGCAGCAGCAGCCCCCCGGCCATTGCTGCGGCCCCGGACAGGAAGCGCACCCCGGGTGACCGACGCGGCGTCAGCAGCCCGAAGACCAGCCCGGCCAGGCAGGATCCGCCCGCGACCAGGGCCAGCAGCGCGCCCGCCGCCGCCTTGTGCCCGAGCGCGTCGGCGTACGCCACGGTGGTGATCTCGGTCGAGCCGAAGACGACGCCGGTGGCGAGGAAGGCGAGCAGCAGCACCCGCAGCCCGGGCACCCGCAGCGGCGAGCCGTGGCGGTCGCCCTCCGCGCGGGCGGGCAACGGTGGTTCGGTGCGCCGCTGGGCCGCGAACAGCAGGGCGCCGGTGGTGCCGAGCGCCCCGGCGGCGAGCAGCCCGGCCTCCGGGGCGACCGCCGTGCAGAGCGTCATCGCGAGGACGGGTCCGGCCATGAAGCAGAGCTCGTCCAGGGCCTGTTCGAGGGAGTTGGCCAGGTGCCGGGCGGCCGGGTCGGCCCGGTACAGGTGTGCCCAGCGGGCCCGGGCCATGCCGCCGAGGTTGGGCGCGGCCGCGCAGGCCGCCCAGCAGGCGTAGAGCGTCCAGTCGGGTGCGCCGAGCCGGAGGCAGAGCAGCAGGGCGGCGAGCGGGGCGGCGTTGTAGAGCGCGGCCGGTACGGTCACCCGCGCCTGCCCGTACCGGTCCACCAGCCGCCCGAGCAGCGGCATCCCGATCGCGCCGGTGATCAGCCCGACGGCCGAGACGGTGCCGGCCAGCGCGTACGAGCCGCGCCGTTCGGCGAGCAGCACGACCAGCGAGACGCCGTTCATCGACAGCGCGAGCCGGCCGAGCAGCCCGGCGAGGGTGAAGGCGGCGGCGCCGGGGGCCGCGAACAGCCGCCGGTAGGAGGTGAGGAGGGCGCGCGAGGGCATCGGGCTCCTGGGGGAGGTCGAGGGGGATGGTCCAAGCCTCCCGTCGGTGCCGGGCGGCGGTCCAACACCTGTTCCGCCACATTCACAGCAGGTTGTTGTTAATCTGCCGCCCATGCCCCGTGACCTGCACCCCCGTCTGCTCCGCGGCTTCGTCGCGGCCGCCGAGAGCCTGCACTTCGGCCGGGCCGCCGGGCGGCTGCACGTCGCCCAGCAGGCGCTCAGCCGGGACATCCGGACCTTGGAAGGGCTGCTCGGCGACGCGCTGTTCACCCGCACCACCCGCAGTGTCGAACTCACCCCGGCCGGGCTGCGGTTGCTGCCCCGGGCACGCCGGCTCCTCGCCCTGCACGACGAGATCCTGGCGGGCGCCGCGGCCCGGCCGCTGCTGGTGGACCTCAACAGCGACGTGACCGGCCCGGACCTCACCGCCGACCGGGTGCTCGAACGCGCCCGCGCCGCCTGGCCGGAGGGCGAACTGCTGGCCCGCTTCCACGGCGGCCTCGCCGCGGCCGCCGCCGAACTGCTGGCCCACCGGCTGGACGTGTCCTTCGGCCGGTTCGCCGGACTGCCCGCCCCGCTGCGCGGCCAACTCACCCAGCGGCCGGTCCGGTTGGATCAGATCTCGGTGATGATGGCGGACACCCACCCGCTGGCCGGCCGGCCGGTGCTGCGCGTCGCCGAGCTGACCGGGCACCCCGTCGACGTCTGCGCCGGCAACCCGGCCACCACCGAGTGGGCCGACCTCGGCGTCCGCCTGCTGCGCGAGCACGGCCTGACGCCGGCCGCGCCGTACGTGCCGCCGGTGGGTTTGGACGAGACGGCCCGGTACCTGGCCCGGCACGGCGATCCGATGCTGACCACCGTCGGCGGGCCGAGGATTCCGGGGGCGGTGACCGTGCCGCTGGTGGAGCCGGTGCCGCTGAGCCTGGTCAGCCTCGTGCACCGGCCCGGTGAGCGCCACCCGGGGCTGGCCGCACTGGGCGCCGCGGCCGCCGGGCTCGGTGCGGCCGAGGGCTGGCTGCGGCGGCCGGCGGGCAGCTGGCTGCCGGCGGCGGACGCGGCGCTGCTCGGGTGACCGGGCCAAGTGCCGCGGCCGGGTGAGGGCCGGGTGACGGGGGCCGCCGGGACGCGACACCGCCCCTGCCGTCGGGGGTCGGCAGGGGCGGCGGGTGGGCGGACCGGGCCGGGCGGCGGGTGGGCGGACCGGGCCGCGCGGCGGGTCCGGTGGCCCGGGTGGCAGTCGTGGACGGCCGGGTCAGGCCGCCTTGACGGCGGAGATGTCGAAGCTGAGCTTGACCTTCTCGCTGATCAGCACGCCGCCGGTCTCCAGGGCCGCGTTGTAGGTCAGGCCGAACTCGGTGCGGTCGAGGACGGTGCTGCCCTCGAAGCCGACCCGCTCGGCGCCGTAGGCGTCGGTGGCGCTGCCGGTGTACTCCAGGTCCAGGACCACCGGGCGGGTGGTGTCCTTGATGGTCAGCTCGCCGCTCATCCGGTACGTGTCGCCGCGCAGCCGCTCGGCCGAGGTGCTGCGGAAGCGGATCTCCGGGTAGGTGTCGGCGGCGAAGAAGTCGCCGGTGCGCAGGTGCTCGTCGCGCTGGGCCTGGTTGGTGTCGATGCTGGCGACCTTGATCACCAGGTCGGCGGAGGAGTTGCCCGGGGTGCTGCCGTCCAGGTGCAGCTTGCCGTCGTACTCGGTGAAGCGGCCCTTGACGTTCGTCACCATGGCGTGGCGCACCGAGAAGGCGACCTCGCTGTGCGTGGTGTCGATGGTCCAGTCGCCGGTCAGGTGGGCGAGGTCCGGGCCGGTCGGGGTCTCGGCGACGGCGACGGCGGTGGGGGTGGCGGTCTTGGTGCGGTTGAACAGGCCCATGGCTCCTCCTCGGGTCCGAAGCCATTTGTTTAGGCTTCAACTTGTTGGCTCCAGCGTAGGCCGCTTTCGTTCAAATTTCAACCACAGCCGTCGGCGTTTCGCGAAAGACTTGGCGGAGCGGCACTGTCGGACCGCCCGGTTAGGCTGCGAAGGACGGTTCCGCCGACCGGAAGGCCTCCCGCATGTTCGTCCTGCACGCGCTCTGGCGGGCGGGCGGACGGCTGGCCCTGTGGGCCGAGGACGCCCGCGCCCACCCGGGCACCGTGGAACCCCGCCCCGACCGGGCGGCCCCGCGCGCCCACCCCTACGCCTGCCCGGCCGGCGAACTCGCCGCCGTCCTCGGCGGCATCGGGCCCGGCCTCGGCTGGCTCGCCGGCCAGGCCCCCGAGCGCTGGGCCACCCTGCTGCTGCCCACCACCGGCGCCCTGCCCGCGCCCTCGCCCGACCTGCCGGTCACCCCGGTCCGGGGCGCGGCCGTCCTGGCGCCCTGGCGCGTCCCCGCGCTGCTCTTCGACACCGGGGCGGCCGCCCAACTGCTCGGCGAGGTCTTCGACCCGCACTGGGCCGTCACCAGCACCGATCTGCCCGGCACCGGGCGCGTCGAGGTCGTCCAGGGCCCCTCGCTGCGCTGGCTGACCGGCGTGCACGACCTCGCCTGGCGAACGGTCGGCCGGGGCCGGGTGCTGCCGCTGCCCGTCCTGGCGGACGGCCGTCCGCAGGCCCGCTGGCGGCCCGACCCCACCCCGGCGGGCCGCCGGGAGGCCGCCGCACTGGCGGACGGCTGCCCGCCCGTCCTGCTGGGGGAGTGGCCGGCGGCCGGCGCCGGCACCGGCGAGGCCCTGCTGGACGCCGCGCTGGGCGCACTGGTGGACGCCGAGGCCCGGGCCGCCCTGGCCGGCACGCCCCCGCTGGGCCCGGGCGACACCCGGACCGGCGACGCCCGAACCGGCGACGCCCGAACCGGTGGCGCTCCAGCCGACGCCACGACGGCCGCTGCGGTGGGGACCGCTCCCACGACGGCCGCCGCGGTGGGGACCGCTCCCACGACGGCCGCCGCGGTGGGGGCCGCCGCCGAACGCTGGCTGCACGCCCTGACCACCCCGGACGGCGGCCTCACGGACGTCCGGTCCGAGGGCTTCGCCGAACTGCGCCGCCGACTCGCCGCCTGGTACGCCGCCGCAGAGCCCACCGCGCCCGCGCTCCGGCTCTGCTTCCGCCTGCTGGAGCCGCTCGGGCCCGACCCGGACGACCCCGAGGGCCGGCCCTCCGACGACGCCTGGCAGCTGGAGTTCCTGCTCCAGGCCGTCGACGAGCCCTCCCTGCTGGTCCGCGCCGCCGACCTGCACGAAGGCGGCGCCGCCCACGCCGCGCTGGCCCGCAAGGCGCCGGACCCGGCCGACGTCCTGGTCACCGAGCTGGCCCGCGCCGCCCACCGCTGGCCGGCCCTGGACGGCCTGCGGCACCGCTCCCGCCCGGCCGCCCTGCCGCTCGACCGGGCCGGCGCGCTGGACTTCCTGCGCACCGCCGCGCCCGCCCTCGCCGAGGGCGGCTTCGGCGTGCTGCTGCCCGCCTGGTGGCGCCGCCGGCCCAGGCTCGGGCTCGCCCTGCGGGCCACCACCCCGCCCGCGCCGGGCACGCTCGCCGTCGCCTCCCAGGTGGACCGGGACGCCGTGGTCGCCTTCCGCTGGCAGGCCGCGCTCGGCCCGGAGGGGGCGCCACTCACCGAGCAGGAACTGGCCGAACTCGCCGCCGCCAAGCAGGGGTTGGTTCGGGTGCGCGGCACCTGGCTGGAGGCCGACCCGGAGCAGATCGCCGCCGCGCTCGCCTTCCTCGCCGACCGGCGCGACGGCGTGCTGGCCACCGCCGACCTGCTGCGGCTGGCCCTCGACCCGGAGGCGACCGTCGCCGGGCTGCCCGTCACCGCCGTCCGCGCGGACGGCCCGCTCGGCGACCTGCTGGCCGGGCGCGCCGCTCCGGCCCCCGCCCCCGCGCTGCCGCCCGACTTCCGGGCCACCCTGCGCCCCTACCAGGAGCGCGGCCTGGCCTGGCTGCGGGCGATGGCCGGGCTCGGCCTCGGGGCCGTGCTGGCCGACGACATGGGCCTCGGCAAGACCGTCCAGACGCTCGCCCTGCTGGCCACCGAGCAGGCCGAGGGCGCGGCCGGCCCCACCCTGCTGGTCTGCCCGATGTCCCTGGTCGGCAACTGGCAGCGCGAGGCCGAGCGCTTCGCCCCCGCCCTGCGGCGCCACGTCCACCACGGCTCCGGCCGCCTCGGCGCCGACCAACTCGCCGACGCCGTACGGGGCGTGGACCTCGTCATCACCACCTACGGGCTGGTCCAGCGCGACCTCGCCGCGCTGCGGGCGATCCGCTGGCGCCGGGTGGTCGCCGACGAGGCGCAGTACGTCAAGAACGCCGGTACTGCCCAGTCCCGGGCCGTCCGTGCGCTGCCCGTCACCCGCCACCGGATCGCCCTGACCGGTACCCCGGTGGAGAACCGGCTCGCCGAACTGCACGCCGTCCTGGACTTCGCCAACCCCGGGCTGCTCGGCCCGGCCGAGCGCTTCAAGGAGCGCTACGCGATCCCGGTCGAACTGCACCGCAGCCCCGAGCGCACCGCCGAACTCCAGCGCCGTACCGCCCCGTTCGTGCTGCGCCGGCTCAAGTCCGACCCGGCGGTGGCCGCCGAGCTGCCGGCCAAGCAGGAGATGACCGTCTGGTGCAGCCTCACCGCCGAGCAGGCGGGCCTCTACCAGGCCGTGGTGGCCGACCTGCTGCAGCGGGTCGAGGGGATCCGGGGTGTGGAGCGGCGCGGCACCGTGCTGGCCGCGATCGGCAAGCTCAAGCAGGTGTGCAACCACCCGGCCCAACTGCTGCACGACGGCTCGGCGTTGGGCGAGCGCTCGGGCAAGGTGGCCCGGCTGGCGGAGCTGCTGGAGGAGGCGCTGGCCGAGGGCGACCGGACGCTGGTCTTCACCCAGTACGCCGAGTTCGGCACGATGCTCCGCCCGTACCTGGCCCGCCGGCTCGGCGAGGAGGTGCTCTACCTGCACGGCGGCGTCCCCCGGGCCCGCCGTGAGGAGATGGTCGAGCGCTTCCAGTCCCCGGACGGGCCAAGGGTGTTCCTGCTCTCGCTGCGGGCCGGCGGCACCGGCCTCAACCTGACCGCCGCCAACCAGGTGATCCACCTGGACCGCTGGTGGAACCCGGCGGTCGAGGAGCAGGCCACGGACCGCGCGTTCCGGATCGGCCAGCGCCGGGACGTCCAGGTCCGCCGACTGGTCTGCGTCGGCACCGTCGAGGAGCGGATCGACGAACTCCTCGCCGCCAAACGCTCGTTGGCCGCAGCGGTGGTGGGGGAGGGGGAGCGCTGGCTCACCGACCTGCCGGTCGAGGCGCTGCGTGAACTGGTCGCGCTCACCCGTGAGGACGCCGTCGCCGAGGAGGACGCATGACACCCGGCCACCCTGCCCCCGTCCCGCGGGGAAACGCCCCGGCCGGGGACGCCCAACCCGCCCCCGCCCCACCCGGTAACGCCCCCGCCGTGAACGTCGCCGCCTACTGGGGCGGCGGCTTCACCCTGCGCCCGGCCCCGCCCGGGCCCGAGGAGGAGCCCGACGAGCCCTCGCTGCGCCGCCTCGGCCGCTCCGGCGTCACCGTGCGCGGCCGCGACCTCGCCACCCTGCTCGCCCCCGCGTACGAGGCGTTCCGCGGCTGACGAGGCCTCGGCCCGCCGCCGCCCGTGCGGTAGCGTCGGAGCGGTGACCGACACCCTCGCCGACCCCGCCCTCGACGACTTCGAGCGGCACCGCCGGATGATCTTCGGTATCGCCTACCGGATGCTCGGCAGCGTCGCCGATGCCGAGGACCTGGTCCAGGACACCTGGCTGCGCTGGAGCGGGGTCACCGGCCCGGTCGCCAACCCGGGCGGCTACCTGGCCCGGACGGTCACCAACCTCGCGCTCAACCGGCTCGACTCGGCCGCCGTCCGCCGCGAGGCCTACGTCGGCCCCTGGCTGCCCGAGCCGCTGGTCGCCGAGCCGGACGCGACCGCCGACGTCGAGCGCGCCGAGACGGTCTCGTTCGCCCTGCTTGTGGTGCTGGAGAGCCTGTCCCCGCTGGAGCGGGCCGTCTTCGTCCTCAAGGAGGCCTTCGGCTTCTCCTACCGGGAGATCGCCGAGGCGCTGGAGCGCACCGAGGCCGCCTGCCGGCAGGTCGGCAGCCGGGCCAAGGCGCACGTCCGGGCCCGCCGGCCGCGCTACGACGCCCCGCCGGAGCTGCGCCGCCGCGCCACCGACGAGTTCCTCGCGGCCTGCGTCGGCGGCGACCTCAACCGGATGCTGGATCTGCTCGCCCCCGACGTCACCTCCTGGACCGACGGCGGCGGCGTGGTCCGCGCTGCGCTGCGCCCGGTCACCGGCGCCGACAACGTCGCCCGCTTCCTGCTCGGGGTGCTCGGCCAGCTGGGCGAGGGCGCCGAGCTCCGGCCGGTCCTGGTCAACGGCCAGCCCGGGCTGCTGGTCACCCAGGACGGCGCGATCGACGCCGTGTCGGTGTTCGACTTCGTCGAGGGGCCCGACGGCCGGCCCCGGATCGCCGAGCTGCGCATCGTCCGCAACCCGTCGAAGCTCGCCCACCTCGCCGGCCGGGCTTGACCCTCGACCTGGTCGAGCCCGGAGAGTCACCGGCATGGAGAGCGAGCTGCACAGCATCGGCGAGCTGGCCCGCGCCAGCGGCCTGGGCGTCGGCACCCTGCGCTACTACGACGGCGCCGAGGTGCTCACCCCCGCCTGGGTCGACCCGCAGACGGGCTACCGCTGGTACCGGCCCGGCCAACTCGCCGACGCCCGGCTGCTGGCCCGGCTGCGCCGGGTCGGCCTGCCGCTGGCCGGCATCCGCGCCGTGCTCGGCGCGGCGCCCGGCTCCGGCACGGCCGCGCGGGTGCTCGACGCGCACCTGCGCCGACTGGAGGAGGGCCTCGCCGACGCCCGCCGCGAGCTCTCCCTGATCCGCGTGATGACCGACCAGAGGGAGCAACCGATGACCACCACCCCAGCCGAAGTCCGCTTCACCGTTTCGGCCGAGGAGCTGGCCGCCGCACTGGACGCGGTCCGCTTCGCCGTCGGCGGCGACCCCGGAACGCCGGCGCTCGCCGGGGTGCTGTTCGAACCGGACGGCCCGGTGCTGCGCCTGGTCGCCACCGACCGCTACCGGATGGCGCTCGCCGAGGTGCCCGCCACCACGGCGCCCGACCGGCCGGACGGCGGCACGATCGTCCCCACCGCCCTGGTCGACGCCCTGCGTGCGCTGCTCGGCGCGGGCGCGGGCGCGGGCGCGGCCGACGCCGAGGCCGAGGTCGCGCTGACCCTCGGCGGCGACCTGGTCCGGGCCGAGACCGGCGGCCACCGGATCGAGGGCGCCGCCCTGGACTTCGACTACCCCGACCACCGGGTGCTGACCCGGCTCGAACCGGAGCACCGGATCGACCTGTCCGCCGCCGAACTGCGCGGCGCCGTCGAGACCGGCGCCACCCGCACCCTGCCCTCCGGCCCGAACGGCGCGGACTGCGCGGTCACCGTCCTCACCCTCACGGCGGACGGCCGCCTGGCGGTGGCCGGTGCCGAGTCCGGCCCCGGATCCGCGTCCGGAGACCTGAGGGTGGCGGTCAACCGCGACTTCCTACTGGACGCCCTGCGGGTCGGCCGCCCCGAGCAGCTGGTGCTCGAACTCGGCGGCCCGATCGCCCCCTTGGCGATCCGCACGCCGGGCCGGGAGGGCACCTTCTCGCTCCTGATGCCGGTCCGCGTCCCCGACCTCGGCTGAGCCCGCCCGCCGTTTGCTGTGGTTAGCATCCTGCTTGCATCTGCAAGCAGGATGTTGCAGTCTGCGGGTATGGCCTCACTGAACGTCGGCTCGCTGGGCGAGTACATCCGCGAGCAGCGCCGGAACGCGCAGTACTCACTGCGCCAGCTGGCGGAGGCCGCAGGCGTGTCGAACCCGTACCTCAGCCAGATCGAGCGCGGGTTGCGCAAGCCGAGCGCGGAGATCCTGCAGCAGATCGCGAAGGCGCTGCGGATCTCGGCGGAGACGCTGTACGTCCAGGCCGGGATCCTGGAGGAGCGGCGCGGTGAGGGCCTGGAGCTGCGGGCCTCGATCCTGGCCGATCCGCTGATCAACGAGCAGCAGAAGCAGGCGTTGCTCGCGGTCTACGACGCCTTCCTGAAGGAGAACGCCGTCCAGCGGGGCGCGGTGGCCGAGCGGCCGCCCGCGGCCGGTACCGACACCGGCGTTCCACCAGCCTCCGGCCCGACGACCGACGGCTCAGCCACCCAGAACACCCACCGGGAGGACCGGTAAGCATGCCGATCACCGACGAGATCAAGAAGACCCTCAGCGACCCGACCCCGCTGTACGCCATCGCCGGCGCCGGGGATCTCGCGTACGAGAAGCTGCGCGAGGTGCCGGGCCGGGTGGAGGCGCTCACCGCGGACCGCAAGGGCGCGCAGGAGAAGGCCACCGCCCGGTTCCAGGAGGCGCAGACGAAGCTGGCCGAGGCGCAGGCCAAGGTCACCGAGACCGTCACGACGCTCCCCGTCGACCTGCGGACCTTGCAGGAGCGGGCACAGGGCTTCGCCCTCCAGCAGGTCGGCCGCGCGGTCGAGCTGGCGGTGAAGGCCAAGGAGACGTACGACGAGCTGGCCGAGCGCGGCAAGGTCGTGGTGGACCGGGCCCGCCCGGGCGCGCCCGCCGGGCCGGGGCAGCCGGCCGAGGAATCGGAGCTCGCCAGGGCATCCGAGCCGGTCGAGGCCGAGCTGGTCGAGGACGACATCGACACCCTGGCCACCGACACCCCAGCCGTCGAGACCCCGGCCGCCGACACCCGGTCCGCCCCGAAGAGGGCCGCCCGCGCCCGGAAGACCACCGACCGCGCGGAGTGAGGGAAGGGCCGCCGGACGGGGCACATCCGGTGACCGCAGGACGTTGACAGGAGAGCGGACGGTCGACCGTGCCAGGATGGGCGGCGGCCGGAGCGCCGGAGGCGAGAGACAGAGGAGAGCGTGATGGGCGGAGTGGCCCAGATTCTGGACTTGGCCTATCTGAACCCGATCTGGTGGCTGTCCGTCGCCATCCTGGGTTTCAAGCTGTTCGCCCTGGGCGACGCGGTCACCCGCCGTGAGGACGCCTACCGGGCGGCGGACAAGAAGACCAAGCCGTTCTGGCTGGCGATCCTGGCGATCGCCTTCGGCTGGGACCTGCTGTTCGGGGTGAACTTCTTCACCGGCATCGGGACGCTCGCCGGGCTGGTCGCGTCGATCGTCTACATGGTGGACGTGCGCCCGGCGATCCGGGAGCTGACCGGTGGTGGCGGCCGTGGCGGCCGCAGCAACACCGGTCCGTACGGCCCCTGGTAGGCCGCGCGATCGGACGGCGATCGGGCAACGATCAGGCAACGGCGAGGCCCGGGCGGGGAGTTCACCCGCCCGGGCCTTGCCGTACCCGGCTCCAGCCGGCTCCGGCCGGCTCAGCCGAGGATCAGCTGCATCGGGTTGCGTTCCAGCAGCAGCACCGCGACGTCGTCCGTCAGCGCGCCGCCGTTCAGCTCCTCGACCTCGGCGATGGCGCTGTCGACGAGTCGGCCCCGGGTGAGCCCGGCGGACTGGTGGTCGCCGATGAGGTCGGCCAGCCCGTCCTGGCCGAGGCGGCGGGAGCCGGCCCCGACCCGGCCCTCGATCAGCCCGTCGGTGTAGAGCAACAACCGCCAGCCGGGCTGGAGTTCGAGCTGCTGGGCGGGCCACGCGGCCTGACCGTCGTGGCACGGCAGCAGGCCGAGCGCCGGACCGGCGAGGTCGGCGGGCAGGGTGACCGGCTGGTGGTCGCGGCCGAGCAGCAGCGGTGCCGGGTGCCCGGCGAGGTAGAGCCGGGCAGGCTCGCCGGCGCCGAGCGAGTCGAGGCCGCCGCTGGCGCCGCCCGGCTCGATGACGAGCATGCAGAGCGTCGCGAAGATCTCGTCGCTGCGCCGCTCGTGTTCCAGCACGTGCTGGAGGGTGGTCAGCAGGGCCTCGCCGGTGAGGCCCGCGAAGACGAGGGTGCGCCACGCTATCCGGAGGGCGACGCCGAGCGCGGCCTCGTCCGGGCCGTGGCCGCAGACGTCGCCGATCACGACGTGGACGGTGCCGTCGTCGGTGCGGACGGCGTCGTAGAAGTCGCCGCCGAGCAGGGCGCGGCGGCGGCCCGGGCGGTAGCGCCGGGTGAAGGAGAGGCCCGCGCCGTCGAGCAGCGGGGTGGGCAGCAGGTGGCGTTGGAGGCGGGCGTTCTCCTGGCCGCGCAGCTCGGCCTCGACGAGGCGGCGCTGCGACTCGTCGGCGCGCTTGCGCTCGACGGCGTAGCGCAGGGCGCGGCCCAGCAGCGGGCCGTCCGTCGCGTGCTTGATCAGGAAGTCCTGGGCGCCCGCGGCGACGGCGGCCGCGCCCAGTTCGGCGCCGGCCGCGTCGGTGAGTACCACGACCGCGGTGTGCGGGGCGCGGCGGAGCAGTTCGTGCAGGCCTTCGAGGCCGTCGGAGTCGTCGGACGGGTGCGGCAGGTCGGCGGGTGCGGCGAGGTCGAGCAGCACGCAGCTGAAATCGCTGCCGCGGGAGCGCCCGCGCCGACTGCCGGACGGGGACACGGCGAGCAGTTCGGTGGCCTGTTCCAGCCCGCGGGCCCAGTGGATCTCGATCGAGGTGCCGCTGTCGGCGACCGCCGCTTTGATCAGCTGGGCGTCGGAGGCGTCGTCCTCGATCACCAGCAGTTTGAGCGGCGCGGTGCTGCTGGCGGCTGCGGTCGCGGCGGCGGGGGCCGAGGTGCGTCCGCTCTGGGGCCGGGGGTGCGGTATCGGGGGAGCGGCCGTCACCGGGCCGGCCGGCGTCGGGCCGGTCAGGGACGGGCGGTTGCGGGCATGGTCAACGGGGGCGCCGGCCTGGGCGCCCGACAGGCTCGTGGCACCAGGTGCCCGCCCGTCTCCCGTTGCGGGCATCGGTGGTTCCTCCCTTTCCCCGAGTGCGTAACGGTCAGCGCCCGTCCGCAGTGCCCGCCTGGCACCGTGCGCCGGGGAACTTCTCGCGACCATAACGTGATCTCCGGGGATTTCTCTGGCCGACCGGCGTCGTTGTGGTTTTTGCCACGCCGGTGGCGGTGCGGTGATCTGACTCGGACGACGGCTGGGATCCCCGCGTTGGCGGGGAAGGAAAGGGGACGGGCGATGGTGACGCGGATCACCCTGGTCGAGGGTGATGTCGGGGGCCGCAGGTGGACGCCGTGGCGCCGGGCGGCGACGGCGTACGGGCGGGTCGTCCGGCGGCGTCCATGGTGACGTGATGGGGCGTCAACACGCCAGTGGTATTCGATAACTCGTTCGAGTGAATGCGGCGAGTCGCTCACCCGCACCGGCCCCGGTCCGTGCCGGGCCGGCGACCCCGGCCGCGCGAACCGCTACGGCGCGAGCGCGCTCCACGGCACCGTGACCTCGCCCTGCCGCCACCGCCCGCGCGCGTCCACCAGCGGCCAGTCGCCCGCCAGCGCCGTGCAGGCCGCCACCCAGCGCTGCCGCGCCCCGAACGCCCCGTACGGCGCGGCCGCCGCCCAGGCCCGGTCGAAGTCGGCCAGGAAGGCGTGCACCGGCCGGCCCGGCACGTTGTGGTGGATCAGCGCCTTCGGCAGCCGTTCGGCGAGGTCGGAGGGCTGGCCGAGGCCGCCCAGCCGGGCCGCGAAGGTCACTGTCCGGGGCCCTTCCGGGCCGAGCGCGACCCAGACGTGCCGCCGCCCGATCTCGTCGCAGGTGCCCTCCACCAGCAGCCCGTCCGGGGCCAGCCGGGCACAGAGCCGCTCCCAGACCCCGGCCACCGCCGACTCGTCGTACTGCCGCAGCACGTTGGCGGCCCGGATCAGCTGGGCCGGCGCGCCGCCGTCCAGCGGGACCTCGAAGCCGCCGCGCCGGAAGGTGAGCAGCGGCGGTTCGGCGTACGGCAGCGCGGCCGCGACCCGCTCCGGCTCGATCTCGATCCCGACCACCCGGACGTCCGGGCGCACCGTGCGCAGCCGCCCGGCCAGTTCGACGGCCGTCCACGGCGCGGCGCCGTAGCCGAGGTCGACCGCCACCGGCGGGCGCCCGCCGGCGCGCAGCGTGCGGCCGAGGGTGTGGGCGATCCAGCGGTCCATCCGCCGCAGCCGATTGGTGTTGGTGGTGCCCCGGGTGGCCGTCCCCACCGGCCGTCCGGTCCGCCCACGGGCGGGTGCGGTCGCGGAGTCGAAGGAGGCAGCCATGCCTGGAAGGGTAGTCGGGCCCGCGTCGGCACCGCTGTGACCTGGGACGTCACCCCGTCCGGCATCTCGTCCGCCGGAGCGGGAATGCCGGACGCGGGCCGGGTGGTTGGCTGTCTGGTGGTGATGTGTGCCCGGGACGGGGCAGCGCACACCGGACAGCGGGCGGCCCGTGCGCGGGCCGCCGAGACGGGCCGCACAGAGGAGGCTTCAGCCAGGTGATCCAGCACCCCGTCCGTTCGGTACGCCGTGCCCAGCCCGCCGCGCCCGCGCGGGGCCGGCTCCAGTCGCTCGTCCCGGGCCGCCGCCGCCCGCGCCGGATAGCGATGCTGAGTGTCCACACCTCGCCGCTGCACCAGCCCGGCACGGGGGACGCCGGCGGGATGAACGTCTACATCGTCGAGCTGGCCAAGCGCCTGGCCGCGCTCAACATCGAGGTCGAGGTGTTCACCCGGGCGATCTGCTCGGACGACGCCCCCACCGTCGAGCTGGCCCCCGGCGTGCTGGTCCGGCACGTCACCGCCGGCCCGTACGAGGGCCTGCTGAAGGAGGACCTGCCCGCCCAGCTGTGCGCCTTCACCCACGGGGTGCTGCGGACGGAGGCGGGCCACCGCCCCGGCCACTACGACCTGGTGCACTCGCACTACTGGCTCTCCGGGCAGGTCGGCTGGCTGGCCGCGCAGCGCTGGGGGGTGCCGCTGGTGCACACCATGCACACCATGGCGAAGGTCAAGAACGCCGCGCTGGCCGAGGGGGACACGCCCGAGCCCGCGGCCCGGGTGATCGGCGAGACCCAGGTGGTCGAGGCGGCCGACCGGCTGATCGCCAACACCACCGAGGAGGCCGCCGAGCTGGCGCTGCACTACGCCGCCCGGCCGGACCAGCTGGCCGTCGTCCACCCCGGCGTCAACCTGGACGTCTTCCGCCCCGGCGGGGCGTCGGAGCGGGCCGCCGCCCGGGCCCGGCTGGGCCTGCCGCAGGACGCGGCGGTGCTGCTCTTCGCGGGCCGGATCCAGCCACTGAAGGCCCCGGACGTGCTGCTGCGGGCGGTCGCCGAGCTGCTGGCGCGCCGCCCGGGGCTGCGCGAGCACCTGCTGGTGCCGGTGGTCGGCGGTCCGTCCGGCACCGGACTGGCCCGGCCGGAGAGTCTGCACAAGCTCGCCGCCCAGCTGGGCATCAGCGACGTGGTGCGGTTCCACCCGCCGGTCGGCCAGGCCGAGCTCGCGCAGTGGTACCGCGCGGCGACGGCGCTGGTGATGCCCTCGTACAGCGAGTCCTTCGGGCTGGTCGCGCTGGAGGCGCAGGCCTGCGGCACCCCGGTGGTGGCGGCCTCGGTCGGCGGCCTGCCGGTCGCGGTGCGGGACGGCGAGACGGGCACGCTGGTGCACGGCCACGACCCGGTGGCCTGGGCGCACGCGCTGGAGCCGTACGTCACCGACCGGGGCCTGGTCGCCCGGCGCGGCGCGGCGGCGGCCCGGCACGCGGCCGGCTTCGGCTGGGACACCGCCGCGGCCGGCACCGCCGAGGTGTACGCCGGCAGCCTGGCCCGCCCGGCCGGCCGCTTGGCCGCCGCCCGGCGGCGGCTGGCCTGACCAGGGCCTGACCGGGGCCTGGTGCGGCCGGACCACGAGTCGGCTGCGGCCCGACCGCGGCGGCCGGGGGCACGCACCGCTGGTGCGCGCCCCCGGTACCGCCGAGTAACGTCACCCCCATGGCAACCCGCACCAAGGACGAGGCCCTGACCCTCCTGCGCACCGCCCTGGACGACGCCGGAGCGGCCTGGGAGCCCGCCGCCACCGACCCGTACACGCTGGTGGTGACGCTCCCGGGCACCCGCAAGCTGAGCACCGCCTGCGCGCTGCGGGTCGGCGACCACACCCTGTCGGTGAACGCCTTCGTGATCCGCCGGCCGGACGAGAACCACGAGGCCGTCTACCGCTGGCTGCTGGAGCGCAACACCCGGCTGTACGGCGTCGCGTACGCGATCGACCCGCTCGGCGACGTCTACCTGGCCGGCCGCCTGCCCCTGGAGGCGCTCACCCCGGACGCCGTGGACCGGCTGCTCGGGACGGTGCTGGAGAACGCCGACGAGCCGTTCAACACCCTGCTGGAGCTGGGCTTCGCCTCGGCGATCCGGCGCGAGTGGGAGTGGCGGACCAAGCGCGGGGAGTCCACCCGCAACCTGGCCGCCTTCGCCCACCTGGCCGCCCCGGCGGCCGACTGACCCGGCAGCGGGGTGGGTGCCTTCAGATGCCCGCCGGAGCCTTCTCCTCGGCAGCGGGCACCGTCTCCTCCGTCACCGTCACCTCGGTCACCGCGACCTCCGTCACCGTCACCTCGGTCACCGCGACCTCGGTCACTGCGGCCTCCGGCACCGCGACCTCCGTCACCGCCCCGGCGCGGCCCGCCGTCGCGTCCGTGCGCCGCCCGAGCACCACGTGCCCGGCCGCCGCGACCGTGCCGCAGACCCCGCACACGACCCAGAGCACCGCGGAGCCGGCGTACTGCAGCAGCAGACCGCCGATCGCCGGGCCGAGGAACGAGGCGAGCGACCAGGAGAGTGAGTAGACGCCCTGGTAGCGGCCGCGCGCGTGGGTCGGCGCCAGTTCGGCGACCAGGCCCATGATGGTCGGCGCGTTCAGGACCTCGCCGACCGTCCAGACCGCCACCGAGAGGGCGAACAGCCACGCGGACGACCCGGCCAGCGCCGCCAGCCCGAAGCCCCAGCCCGTGATCAGGCAGCTGGCTATCAGCATGGCGGTCCGGGAGCGGGTCTCCATCCACCGGGTGAGCGGGATCTGGAGCACCACGATCAGCAGCCCGTTCAGGCCGATGACCAGCCCGTACTCGGTGGAGCTGATGCCCGCGGCGCCCATGTCGACGGCCAGGGTGGTGCTGCCCTGCTGGAGGATCAGGGCGAGCAGCAGGTTGAGCCCGACGACGGCCATGAACCGCCCGTCCCGGAACACCGCGCCGAGGCCGATCGCCGGCTCGTCCGCCCCCTTCCCGTGCCGGGGTGACTCCTGCGGCTTGGTCTCGGGGATCCGGATGAAGATCACCACCGCGCACACCAGCGTGGAGAGCGCGTCGAGCAGGAAGAGCGTGAGGTAGCCGTGGGTGGCGATCAGGCCGGCCACGGCGGCGGAGAGGCCGAAGCCGATGTTGATCGCCCAGTAGTTCAGCGAGTACGCGCGGACCCGGTCCTCGGCCGGGACGAGGTCGGCGATGATCGCCGAGGTCGCGGGCCGGGTGGCGTTGTTGCAGAGGCCGACCAGGAAGGCCACCGTGGCGATCGCCACCTGGCCGTCCGTGAAGCCGAGGACGGCGGTGAACAGCGCGGTGCCGAGCTGGGCGGCGACCAGGGTCGGGCGTCGGCCGATCCGGTCGGTCAGCACGCCGGCGCCGATCGCGGCGACCGCCGAGCCGAGGCCGTAGAGGGAGGCCACCAGGCCCGCGTAGGAGGCCGAGTAGCCCCGGTTGGTGGTCAGGTAGAGCGCGAGGAAGGTGAGCACGAAAGCGCCCAGCTTGTTCACCAGTGTGCTCACCCAGAGCCACCAGAATTCCCGTGGTAGCCCGCCCACCGTCTCCTGTATCAGCCTTCGGATCCGGGGGTTGGTGAACAGGGCGACGGGCATGTGGGGGGCTCCCGGGGCAGGCGTCCGCCGAGCGGCACGGGCAGGTCCGGTCAGCCGACGTATGTAAGTGTCAGATAGGCGGTGCACACATTACACATCTGCCGTAGGTCCGGACCAGCGCTTTTCCTGCCTCCACTAAGCTGGGGGCCATGGCTGACACGACGTACCGACTCATCCTGCTCCGCCACGGCGAGAGCCAGTGGAACCAGAAGAACCTGTTCACCGGTTGGGTCGACGTCGACCTCAACGAGAAGGGCGAGAAGGAGGCCGCGCGCGGTGGCGAGCTCCTGGCCGCCGAGGGCCTGTTCCCGGACGTGCTGCACACCTCGCTGCTCCGCCGTGCGATCCGCACCTCGCAGATCGCCCTGGACAAGGCCGACCGCCACTGGATCCCGGTCAGCCGCAGCTGGCGCCTGAACGAGCGACACTACGGTGCGCTCCAGGGCAAGGACAAGGCCCAGACCCTGGCCGAGTTCGGCGAGGAGCAGTTCCAGCTGTGGCGTCGCTCGTACGACACCCCGCCGCCGGTGCTGGCCGATGACGCCGAGTACTCGCAGGCCGGTGACGCCCGCTACGCGGACATCCCGAGCGAGCTGCGTCCGCGCACCGAGTGCCTGAAGGATGTCGTCGACCGGATGCTCCCGTACTGGTACGACGCCATCGTCCCGGACCTCGCCGCCGGCAAGACCGTCCTGGTCACCGCCCACGGCAACAGCCTGCGCGCGCTGGTCAAGCACCTCGACGGCATCTCCGACGAGGCCATCGCGGGCCTGAACATCCCGACCGGCATCCCGCTCGTGTACGAGCTCGACGCCGACTTCAAGCCCGTCGCCAAGGGTGGCCGCTACCTCGACGCCGACGCCGCCGCCGCGGCCATCGAGGCGGTCAAGAACCAGGGCAAGAAGTAAGCCACTTGCCGACACGGCCCCGCCTCCCGGTTCGCCGGGGGTGGGGCCTTCGTCGTTCAACCGGCCTGTGCAGAAGCCGAGTTGAGGTTGGGTTCGGCGGTCGGATCCGGGCTCGTCCCAATAGTGGTTCAGACCATTGACGGGTGGCGGAGTCCGCTCCTACGGTGAGGGCGCCGGACTGCCGCAGGCATGCCAAGGATCTCCCCGTCCCGGCCGCCGCACCCCCACGCGCGCGCGTCTGCGTCCCGGCGCACTCTCCATCCACCCCCACGGAGGAGCATCATGCGCACACGTCACATCGTCGGGGCGGTGGTCGCCGCGCTCGCGGTGCCGCTCACCCTCGCCGTCCCGGCGCAGTCCCACGGGTACATCTCGACGCCGCCCAGCAGGGCCGCGCTCTGCGGAGCGGGCGGGGTGTCGTGGGACTGCGGCGACATCCAGTGGGAGCCGCAGAGCGTCGAGGGCCCCAAGGGCTTCCCGAACGCCGGGCCCGCCGACGGCACCATCTGCGCCGGCGGCAACTCCCGCTTCGCCGAGCTGGACGACCCGCACGGCGGCGCCTGGCCGACCACCGCGGTGACGGCGGGGCAGCAGCTCACCTTCACCTGGACGTTCACCGCCCGGCACGCGACCACCGACTTCCGGTACTACCTGACCAAGCCGGGCTACGACGCGAGCCAGCCCGTCACCCGGGACAGCCTGGACCTGACGCCCTTCCTGATCGCCCCGTACGGCGGGAAGCAGGTGCCCAGCACGCTCAGCCACACCGCGACCGTCCCGAGCGGGCGCACCGGCCACCAGGTCGTGGTCGCGGTCTGGACGATCGCCGACACCGGGAACGCCTTCTACTCCTGCACCGACGTCCAGTTCTGACGCCCGGGGCGGCACGGCGGACGCCGTGCCGCGGACGCGCGGCACCAGGACGCGCAACGAGGTGCACGGCCGACGGAAGGCCGTGCACCTCGGGAACTCCTTGGCGGCGGACCGTTCAGTGGCCGCCGCAGCAGCCGCCGTCCGCGCCGCCGCACTGGCAGGGCGCGCCGGACTGGCAGCCGCAGCCGCAGCCGGGGCCGCAGCCGCAACCGGCCGCGAGGACGGGCAGGAGCTTCGGGGTGGGCGGCTCGACGGTTTCGTGGGCGCGTGCCGGTCGGGTGGGGTTGGCCTTCATCGAGCTGTTCCCTCCTAGTGACGGGCACAGTCCTGTGCCCCCAACGTCGAGTGAAGCCGCCGATCGGAGGGAGCGTCAACGGGCGCGCAGTGGTGGGATGTACGGGTCGTCGTGCGCCCCCACCACCCCTGTCGCAGGTTTACTCACCCTGTGGGGGGAGCGGCCGCCCCTTGAAGCCCCGAGCCCCGAGCCCCGAGATGCTGAGCCCCGAGCCCCGAGGCGGCCGCACCGCACCCGCACGAGGTCACTCCGCCGCCGCGGCCTCCGACGAGGCCACGAACTCGGCCACGTGCTCGCCCGTCACCAGGTACACCACGCGCTTGGCGACCGACACCGCGTGGTCCGCGAAGCGCTCGTAGTAGCGGCCGACCAGGGTGATGTCGACGGCGGTCTCGATGCCGTGGTGCCAGCGGTCGTCGATCAGGTGCGACAGCAGCTCGCGGTGCAGGGAGTCGATCGCGTCGTCGTCCTGCTCCAGCTCCAGGGCCTTGTCGACGTCCTTGGTGGCGATCACCAGGCCGGTCTTGGCCACCAGGCGCTGGGCGAGCTGGCCCATCTCCAGGACGGTGGAGTGCAGGTCGCCGGGCACGGCGGAGTCGGGGTAGCGCATCCGCGCGACCTTGGCGACGTGCCGGGCGAGGTCGCCGCAGCGCTCCAGGTCGGAGCTCATCCGCAGCGAGGTGACGACGATGCGCAGGTCGGTGGCGACCGGCTGCTGGCGGGCGAGCAGGTCGATCGCGCGGTTCTCCAGCTCGTGGTGGAGGTCGTTGATCTTCTCGTCGGCGGCGATCACGCTCTCCGCCAGCGCCAGGTCCGCGTCGAGGAGTGCGGTGGTGGCCCGGCCCAGGGCCGAGCCGACCAGTCGGGCCATCTCGACCAGGCTGTCGCCGATCGCATCGAGTTCCTCGTGGTACGCGTCGCGCATGCTCTCTCCTCAGTAGCTGTGTCGGTGGCGGTGCCGACCGGCCGGCCCGTCCGACGATCGTCTTGTCGTCCGGGTGACCGCTGCTGGTGGCGCGAATCGTACGCGCACACCTGAGACGGCGGCCGGTGGTTCGGCCCGCCGCCCACTCCCACACGGGCTGCATGGCCAACTCTGGGCCGTCCGGGCGACGATGCACGGCCGGTGTGGTGAATCAGCGGCCACGTGAAGGTGAATTCTCGGCAACGCGTGGCCGATGCCTTGATCGGGCCCTTGGGGAGTGCCCTGGCCGTGCGCTTACGCTGGCCACATGGACGTGAACGTGGCCGCCGCCGCTGCCTGCGCCATAGCCGGGCTCGGCGTCGGCCTCACGGCCTCCATCGCCTTCCGTTGGAGCGAGCGCGAGCAGGCCAGGGGCAGGTACGGCGGCACCAGCAGCAGACACCACGGTCGGCACCAAGGGCTGGGCGCCGGCACCCCGGAGCCCCCGCTGCCGCCGGGGGTGGACACCGTCCTCTCCGTCCTCCGCTCCTGCGCGATCGTGCTGGGCGAGGGCGACGAGGTGGTCAAGGCCAGCTCCGCGGCGTACGCGATGGGACTGGTGCGCGGCGGCGCGGTCGCCGTGGACCAGATGCTCTCGCTGGCGCGCGCCACCCGCCGGGACGGCGAGATCCGCCAGGTCGAACTGGAGGTGCCCCGCCCCGGCGTGGCCCGTGCCGGCGAGCCGCTCGCGGTCTCCGTCCGGGTCGCCCCGCTGGGCTCCCGGCTGGTGCTGGTGCTGGTCGAGGACCAGACCGAGCGCCGCCGGGTGGAGGCGGTCCGCCGGGACTTCGTGGCCAACGTCAGCCACGAGCTGAAGACCCCGGTGGGCGCCCTGTCGCTGCTCTCCGAGGCGGTCGCCGACGCGTCCGACGACCCGGAGGCGGTGCAGCGCTTCGCCGGCCGGATGCAGATCGAGGCGACCAGGCTGGCCAGCCTGGTCCAGGAGATCATCGACCTCTCCCGGGTGCAGGACGACCGGCTGATGGTGGACCCGGAGCCCGTCGCGGTGGACGAGCTGATCGCCGAGGCGATCGACCGCTGCCGCCAGCAGGCCGCCGCCAAGCAGATCCTGATCACGGCCGGCGGCATCGCCGGGCTCTACCTGCACGGCAACCGCGGCCAGCTCGCCGCGGCACTCGGCAACCTGGTCGAGAACGCCGTCAACTACAGTCCGCCCCGTACCCGGGTCGCGATCGCCACCCGCCGGATCTCCAGCGCCGCGGCGCTCGGGGAGGCGGACGGCGAGCTGATCGAGATCTCGGTCACCGACCAGGGCATCGGCATCTCGGAGAAGGACCGCGAGCGCGTCTTCGAGCGCTTCTACCGGGTCGACCCGGCCCGCTCCCGGGCGACCGGCGGAACCGGCCTCGGCCTGTCCATCGTCAAGCACGTCGCCGCCTCACACGGCGGCACGGTCTCGGTGTGGAGCGTCGAGGGCCAGGGTTCGACCTTCACCATCCGCCTGCCCGCCGGGCAGGCGCCCGAGGCCGACGACCTCGACGACACCGACGACCTCGACGACACCGGCGCCCGCGATGCCACCGGCAGCCGTGGCGCCGCCGCCGCGCCCACCAGAACCCTCACCACGGACCGGACGGCCACCACAGGCCGCACGGACCGTCCGCTCCCCACGGGGGAGCGGGAACACCCCCTGTCAGACACAACCCCCCAGCTTGCCCCGGAGGCCTGATCGTGACCCGAGTACTGGTGGTCGAGGACGAGGAGTCGTTCAGCGACGCCCTCTCGTACATGCTCCGCAAGGAAGGCTTCGAGGTGGCTGTCGCCGCCACCGGCCCCGACGCCCTGGAGCAGTTCGAGCGCAACGGCGCCGACCTCGTCCTGCTCGACCTGATGCTGCCGGGCCTGCCGGGCACCGAGGTCTGCCGTCAGCTGCGGGTGCGCTCCAACGTGCCGGTGATCATGGTCACCGCCAAGGACAGCGAGATCGACAAGGTGGTCGGTCTGGAAATAGGTGCGGACGACTACGTCACCAAGCCCTACTCCACCCGTGAGCTGGTCGCCCGGATCCGGGCGGTGCTGCGCCGCCGCGGTGAGGACGGCGGTGCCGGCGAGAACGGCGGCGGCCCGGGTGCCCTGGAGGCCGGCCCGGTCCGGATGGACGTCGACCGGCACGTGGTGACCGTGGACGGCGCCAAGGTCGACCTCCCGCTGAAGGAGTTCGACCTGCTGGAGATGCTGCTGCGCAACGCGGGCCGGGTGCTCACCCGCATGCAGCTGATCGACCGGGTCTGGGGCGCGGACTACGTCGGCGACACCAAGACCCTGGACGTCCACGTGAAGCGCCTGCGGGCCAAGATCGAGCCGGACCCGGGCGCCCCGCGCTACCTGGTCACGGTCCGCGGCCTGGGCTACAAGTTCGAGCCGTAAACCGCGGGCGCGGACAGACGCGGAAGGCCCCCGCCGGCAGTCGCCGGAGGGGGCCTTCGCGTTGGTGTCCGGCAGGCCCGGGAGGGCCCGCCGGACGCCGGGTGGTGCGTCAGTGGGCGCCGGCGGACTGGGTGGCACCCGGGGTGGTGGAACCGGACGGTGCGGGCGCACCGGTGGTGGCCGGGGCGGCCGGGGTGGTGGTGCCGGCGGCCGGGGTGGTCGCGGCGGTGGCGCCCTTGGTGGGCGCGGCCGCCGGGGCCGGCGTCGGGCCGAAGCCCTTGTAGAGGCCCGCGTTCGGGCTCACGCCGGCCTGGGCGTCGACCTTCTGGCCGTCCTTGAAGGTGAACGAGGTGGGGGTGAAGCCGCCGACCTGGACGCCGACCGAGGCGACCTTGGCGGACGGATTGCCGTTGCCACCGATCGCCACGGCGCCGCCGGCCGGGACGACGATGGTGGACAGCGGGGCGCCCGCGGCGTCGGAGAACGCGGCGGTGGCACCGTTGCCGACGGTGATGGACTGCAGCTCCGCCGGGGTGCTGCCCGTGTTGGCGATGTTGACGGTCACGTTGGCGGGACCGTTGTGCTCGCCCGAGGACTCGTCCCCGGTGACGACCACGATGTTGTTCAGCCGAAGGTTCGTTCCGAGGGTTGCCGCCGCGTTGTCGGGCTTGACCTGCAGCGTGTCCGGCGTGTTGCCGGCGGCGCAGGACGACAGCGAGGCGATGGCGATGGCGGCGATGGCGGCGATGCTGCCGCGTCGAAGGCTGCGGCTCACGGCGGCGGCTTCTCCTAAGTCAACGTGTCGATAGGTCAGGTCTCAGATTATCGACCTCGCTTATGCGCTCCTCACGGGGTGGTCCCCGTGTCGCACTCCCGGGGTTCGCGGGGCGGCCGTCCGGCCGCACTTGTGGCGTGTCCGGGTCACTCTCGGGACAAGCTTCGACCAAGATCGAATAACGATGTGGATACGGCCCGATAAACGGTGAAAACCCAAGATCCAATCATGGTTTCCAGAGTGTTGCGCAAGGTTTCGCCGAACGCTGGAACCGCCTCCGACCTGCGGGAAGCCTCCCTCGAACACCGGTCGCAGCACGTCATGGGGGTCCTTGTCAAGCCCCGAGACCGGCCCTGACCTGCGAAAACGCCCTTCGGGTGCGCTGAAAAGCGTGTTATTCTGGAAAGCCACGGAAGGGGTCCTGTCACATGACGTTCAAGGTTGGCGACACGGTGGTCTACCCCCATCACGGGGCCGCGCTGATCGAGGCCATCGAAATTCGCCAGATCAAAGGTGTGGACAAGACCTACCTGGTGCTCAAGGTGCAGCAGGGAGACCTGACGCTCCGCGTGCCCGCTGAGAACGCGGAGTTCGTCGGCGTGCGCGATGTAGTCGGCCAGGAGGGTCTGGACCGGGTCTTCGAGGTGCTGCGCGCACCGTACACCGAAGAGCCGACCAACTGGTCCCGTCGCTACAAGGCGAACCTGGAGAAGCTCGCCTCTGGCGACGTTATCAAGGTCGCCGAGGTTGTGCGCGACCTCTGGCGCCGTGAGCGCGAGCGCGGCCTCTCGGCCGGCGAGAAGCGGATGCTCGCGAAGGCGCGCCAGATCCTCGTCAGCGAGCTCGCGCTGGCGGAGAACACCAACGAGGACAAGGCGGAGACGCTGCTCGACGAGGTGCTGGCCTCGTAGCGCAGTCGGGCTGCCGCCCACCGCTCACAGCGCCCGGTGTCGGCGCGCCGCTCCCAGGACGAAGCGTCCCGGGGTGGTGCAGTGGCACTTCGGGCGCTGAGGCGTGTCCGGACGACGCCCCCGCCCCGAGCCGGTCCAGGCCCGGCAAGACCGTTTTCCGTCCTGCAAGACCGATTCTGCGGGATTGTGCGGCGGACGGTTGGACCGTAATTCTTCGGAAGGGGCCCGTAGCGCCCGCCGGGCACGCCAAGGCCATACCCACTTCTCCGAAGGAGTGAAACCTGAACGCCTCAGCAGCAGTCGCAGCAGCAGTGGTGCCCGCCGCCGGACGCGGTGAGCGGCTGGGGCCCGGTGCCCCGAAGGCCCTGCGGGAACTGGGCGGCGTGCCGCTCCTGGTGCACGCCGTGCGGGCGCTGGCCCGCAGCCGGGCGGTCGGCCTGGTCGTGGTCGCCGCGCCCGCCGACGGGGTGGCCGAGGTGGTCGCCCTGCTGGACAGCCACGGGCTGGACGGCAAGGACATCCGGGTGGTCGCCGGTGGTGCCACCCGCCAGGAGTCGGTCCGGCTCGGCCTGGCCGCGATCCCGGCAGAGGTGGAGATCGTCCTGGTGCACGACGCGGCCCGCCCGCTCGTCCCGGTCGAGGTGGTGGACGCGGTGGCGGCCGCCGTCCGGGCCGGTGCCGGAGCGGTGGTGCCCGCGGTGCCGCTGGCCGACACGGTGAAGCGGGTCGAGCCGAACCCGGGCCGCCCCGAGCCGGTGCTCGACACGCCCGACCGGGCCACCCTGCGCGCGGTGCAGACCCCGCAGGGCTTCGACCGGGCCACCCTGGTCGGGGTGCACGCCAAGGCGCTGGCCGAGGAGGCCGCGGGCGCCGCCGACGCGCCGCCGGTCACCGACGACGCGGGCCTGGTGGAGCGCTACGGCGGCCAGGTCGTCGTGGTGCCCGGCCACGAGGAGGCGTTCAAGGTCACCCGTCCACTGGACCTCGTGCTCGCCGAGGCCGTACTCGCCCGCCGGAGGGCCGCCGATGCCTACTGACCCGCAGACGCCCGCCGACCGGGCCCCGGCCCCCGTGCTGCCGCGCGTGGGCATCGGGACCGACGTGCACGCCTTCGAGGCCGGCCGCCCGCTCTGGGTGGCCGGACTGGAGTGGCCGGACGCCGGGGTCGGGCTCTCCGGGCACTCGGACGCCGACGTCGCCGCGCACGCGGCCTGCGACGCGCTGTTCTCGGCCGCCGGGATCGGCGACCTGGGCGCGCACTTCGGCACCGACCGGCCGGAGTGGGCCGGCGCGTCCGGGGTGAAGCTGCTCGGTGAGGCGGCCCGGCTGGTGCGCGCGGAGGGCTTCGAGATCGGCAACATCGCGGTCCAGGTGGTCGGCGTCCGGCCGAAGATCGGCAAGCGGCGGGCCGAGGCGCAGGCCGCGCTGTCGGCCGCGGCCGGTGCGCCGGTGTCGGTGTCCGGCACCACCACGGACGGCCTGGGCCTGACCGGTCGGGCCGAGGGACTGGCCGCGATCGCCACGGCCCTGGTGTACGAACGGCGTTGAGCCGGGCGCGGTCGGCAGGGCCGGAATAGGCGGGCCCTGACGAGTGTTCACCCGGCGTGGCGGTGGATCGGTCGGTAGTGTGCGGTTTCGGGCCCGGGCGGGGCTTCCCCTCGGGCCGTACCGCCGACGATGAGAAGAGGTTCTCGATGGGCGTCGAACTCTCAGGCCCCGCCAAGGAATTGCTCGACCGCAAGAGCTTTGCCGTGGTGTCCACGATCCAGCCCGACGGCAGCCCCCAGTCCTCGGTCGTCTGGGTCACGCGGGACGGCGACGACATCCTGTTCTCCACCGTCCAGGGCCGCCGCAAGCACCTCAACCTGGTGCGGGACCCGCGCATCTCGCTCGTGGTCAACCCGCCGGAGAACCCGTACGAGTACGTCGAGGTGCGTGGTTCGGCGACGATGACCACCGAGGGCGGCCGGGAGCTGATCAACGAACTGTCCCGCAAGTACCGCGGCGAGGAGTACGGGTTCGACGGCCCGGACGACGTCCGGGTGGTCGTCCGGCTCAGCCCGCGCAAGGTGGTCGGCAACATCTGACCGGCCCGCGCGGCCCGTGGTTCCCCGGGAGTGCTGCATATCATTCCCGGGGAATGTCGCGGGGCACCCCCTCCTGCCCACTACGCTTGACGCTGTGAGCATTCGCCTGTACGACACCAGCACCCGCCAGGTACGCGACTTCGTCCCGCTTGTACCGGGTTGTGTCTCGATCTACCTGTGCGGCGCTACCGTCCAGTCGGCGCCTCATATCGGGCACATCCGGTCCGGTCTCAACTTCGACATCATGCAGCGGTGGTTCGCCTACCGCGGCTACCAGATCACCTTCGCCCGGAACGTCACCGACATCGACGACAAGGTGATCGCCAAGGAGCGCGAGTTCGGCATCCCGTGGTGGCAGATCGCCTACGAGAACGAGCGGGCGTTCAACGACGGCTACACCGCGCTCGGTTGCCTGCCGCCGACCGTCGAGCCGCGGGCCACCGGGCACATCCCCGAGATGGTCGAGATGATGCGGGGGCTCATCGAGAAGGGCCACGCCTACGCGGCCGACGGCAACGTCTACTTCGACGTGAAGTCGTACCCGGAGTACCTCGCGCTCTCCAACCAGAAGCTCGACGACCTGCGCCAGCCCGAGGGCGAGGGCGAGACCGGCAAGCGGGACCAGCGCGACTTCGCGATGTGGAAGGCCGCCAAGCCGGGCGAGCCGAGCTGGGAGACCCCGTGGGGCCGCGGCCGGCCGGGCTGGCACCTGGAGTGCTCGGCGATGGTCCACAAGTACCTCGGCCCGGCCTTCGACATCCACGGCGGCGGGCTGGACCTGATCTTCCCGCACCACGAGAACGAGATCGCCCAGTCCAAGGCCTACGGCGACGCCTTCGCCAGCTTCTGGGTGCACAACGCCTGGGTCACCATGGCCGGCGAGAAGATGAGCAAGTCGCTGGGCAACTCGGTGCTGGTCTCCGAGATGGTCCAGCGCTGGCGCCCGATCGTGCTCCGCTACTACCTGGGCACCCCGCACTACCGCTCGATGATCGAGTACAGCGAGGACGCCCTGCGCGAGGCCGAGGCCGGGTTCGGCCGGATCGAGGGCTTCATCCAGCGCACCGTCGAGCGCTGCGGGGCGGTCGACGCCGCCCCCGAGGTGCCGCCGGCCTTCGCCGAGGCGATGGACGACGACCTGGGCGTTCCGCAGGCGCTCGCCGTCGTGCACACCGCCGTCCGCCAGGGCAACAGCGCCCTGAACGCGGACGACAAGGAGAACGCGGTGGCGCGTCTGGCCGAGGTCCGTGCGATGCTCGGAGTGCTGGGTCTCGACCCGCTCGACCCGCAGTGGGTCGGGGCGGAGGGCGGCGAGCCTGGGACAATGAAGAGCATGCACGGTGTGGTCGACTCGCTGGTCCGCCTGGTCCTGGACCAGCGGCAGGCGGCGCGTCAGCGCAAGGACTTCGCCACCGCGGACGCCATCCGCGACCAGCTCGGCCTGGCCGGGCTGGTGATCGAGGACACCCCGTCCGGCCCGCGCTGGACGATCAACAGCCAGTAACCCCATCTGACGATCGGGGTGAGGGTGGGCCGTACCGGACCGGTGCGGCCCTCCCGCATGACGTAGCGCATGCAGTCGGCCGCCGCCGGACAGAACGGGGCGGCCGGGCATGCCGGACAGACAGGAAGTACAGCCATGGCCGGCAACAGCCAGCGCAGGAACCGCCGCAACCCCGGATCGAAGAAGGGCGCGTCTGTCGGTACCGGCGGCCACAGCCGGAAGGCGCTCCAGGGCAAGGGCCCGACCCCGCCCGGAGCGGAGCGCAAGGGCCACCCGAAGCAGCGCGCCGCCAACGCCGCGGTCAAGCGCGAGCGGGACGCCAAGGCCCGCGCCGGCATGCGCCGCGCCGGCGGCGCCGGTCGCGGCGGCCGGGGCGGTGCGGGCAGCGCCGAGCTCGTCTTCGGCCGCAACTCGGTCGTCGAGGCCCTTCAGGGCGGCGTCCCGGCCACCGCGCTGTACGTCCAGCAGTTCGTCGACACCGACGACCGCGTCCGCGACGCCTTCCAGGCCGCCAACGACCGCGGCATCCCGCTGATGGAGGCCCCGCGCCCGCAGCTGGACCAGATGACCGGCGGGCTCAACCACCAGGGCCTCGTGCTCCAGGTGCCGCCGTACGAGTACGCGCACCCCGACGACCTGCTGGTCGAGGCCTCCGACTCGGGCCAGGACGCGCTGATCATCGCGCTGGACGGCGTCACCGACTCGCGCAACCTCGGCGCCGTGGTCCGCTCCGCCGCCGCCTTCGGCGCGCACGGCGTGGTCATCCCCGAGCGCCGCGCGGCCGGCATGACCGCCGGTGCCTGGAAGACCTCCTCCGGCGCCGCCGCCCGCCTGCCCGTGGCCCGGGCCACCAACCTCACCCGCACCCTGGAGGCCTACCAGAAGGCCGGCCTCATGGTGGTCGGCCTGGCCGCCGACGGCGAGGCCGAGCTGGGCGACCTGGAGCTGCTGACCGGTCCGGTGGTGATCGTCGCGGGCAGCGAGGGCAAGGGCCTGTCCCGGCTGGTCTCGGAGACCTGCGACATGCGGGTGCGGATCCCGATGTCCGGGCTGACCGAGTCGCTGAACGCCGGTGTCGCGGCGGGCATCGTGCTCTACGAGGCCGCGCGACTGCGCGCCAAGCGCTGAGCACAGCCGGTGTGCGGGGCGCAGGGGAACTTCTGAATTCTCCGCAATCCGAGTGAAAAGCGATCGGGCCCGACCAGGCCCGATCGCTTTTCTCATGATCATTTCAAGTATGCGCCGGACATCCACTCGGGAGAGTGTCCTAAGCGGTGGTCACCCGGTTAGACGGGCGTGGACACCAGAACACCTCGGCGCCCCCTGTTCGGCGGCGGCAGCACCGGGATAGACGCGGGCCCCGGCCTTGACACGGTCAAGGTGCCGTCCGACCCCGCGCGCCTCAGCATCACCCAGGCGAGCTTCCGGCTCCGGCTCGGCGCCCCGGTGGCGCCGCTGATCGAGGCCCCGGCCGGACTGCTGTCCACCGGCGCCGCGTTCGGCGACCCGTACGCCAACCAGGGCCTGATCCGCCGTCCGCTGGTCACCCCGCAGGTCGTCGTGCCCGCCTCCGCCGTCCCGGCGCTCGCGGGGGCCGCCGGGGGCGGTGCGCCGCGCCGCAAGGGCCGGGTCACCGCCGTCACCTGGACCGGGCAGGCGCCCCCCGGGGACCTCGCGGCCACCCAGCTGCTGGACGCCGTCCGGCTCACCGGCTCCGGGCCCGACGGCGGCGGCCCGGGCATGTCGGACACCCGGGTGATCCCGTCCTACTCGGGCGCCCGGACCGTCCCGCGCCAGCCGCGGGAGGGCGCCGGCACCGCCACCGACGCGGGCATCGGCCCGGTCGGCGCACCGCAGGGCTGGACCCCGAGCGGCGAGCTGCCCGAGGTCTCCGCTACGGCCGCCGAGGGCAAGCCGCCCTGGTACCCCGGCCGCCGGGTCGACCTCGGCCTGGTCCTGCTGCCGCTGCGCGCCGTCCTCGGCTCGCTGTCCGTCTACGCCGGGTTCAGCAAGCTCTGCGACCCGGTCTACTTCGACGGCGGCGAGCGCGGCTCGATGATGCGCTGGCTCGCCTCGCTGCACCCCTGGAAGGTCGCCGAACCGCTGCTGGCCTTCGCCATGGCGCACCCGGTCGGTGCCGGCCTGGTGGTGTCGTTCACCCAGGTCGTGGTCGGCGTGCTGACCGTCCTCGGCCTCTGGCAGCGGCTCGCGGCCGGAGCGGCGATGCTCCTCTCCGCCGCGCTGCTGTTCACCGTCAGCTGGCGGGCCGTACCGGTCTACGACACCCCCGACCTGATCTTCCTGGCGGCCTGGAGCCCGCTGCTGATCGCCGGAGCGCCGTTCGCCTCCCTGGACGGGCGGCTCAACCTGGAGGCCTGGCGGCGCTACGGCGCCGACGCGCCCGCCGCGCTGCGCCGCCGGGTGCTGCGCCGCGGCACGGTGGTCACCACGGTCGTGGTCGGGGCGACCCTGCTGCTCGGCTCGATGCTCGGCGCGGCGGTGCGCACCGGGGCCCGGACGCACCAGGCGCCGGCCCGTCCGGCCACCGACTACGGCACGCCGGTCTGGCCCAGCGGCGCCCCGACCGGCACCCCGGGCGGCCAGGGCTCGTCCACCTCGCCCTCGCCCGCCCCGCGCCCGGCCACCCCCACGCCGAGCCCGACCACCCCGCCCTCCTCCGCCCCGGCCACCCGCCCGGGCAGCCCGACGCCGAGCGGCAAGGGGCACTCCGCCAAGGCGGAGACCGGGGCCGGCACGACCCCGTCCGCCGCCGCACCGTCCGCCGCCGCGCCGTCGGCCGGTTCCTCGCCCGCCCAGCGCAGCACCCCGCCCCCCGCCGGAACGGGGGCGGCGTCCAAGCCCAGCCCGAGCTCCGGGGCGAGCCCCGGGCTGCTCGGCGGGGTGCTGGGCAGCGGCCCGCTCGCCGACCTGTCCGGCGGCGCCCGCTCCTCCCGTCCGGGGGCGCCCACGTCCACCTGACGGCCCGCGGACGCGATCGGCCG
The DNA here is from genome assembly GCF_042677305.1 of Kitasatospora sp. NPDC127121. Classification (NCBI taxonomy): domain Bacteria; kingdom Bacillati; phylum Actinomycetota; class Actinomycetes; order Kitasatosporales; family Streptomycetaceae; genus Kitasatospora; species Kitasatospora sp. NPDC127121. The sequence continues at coordinate 54,784 of NZ_JBHXTQ010000039.1, forward strand.
GGTGCTCCGAGGCGGGAGCACCCGGCCGATCGTCGTGCGCCGGGGGAGGCGGGGGCGCCGGGGCGCCGGGGGTGCGGCGGTTACCGCGGTGAGCGGCCGGCCCCGGAGGCGAGCTCCTTGGCCGCCTCGGTGAGGTCCTTCGCGGTGTCGATGGCACGCCAGTACACGCCCTGCGGCAGCTGGTAGCCCGCCAGTCGCTTGCTGCGCGCCAGCTGCGGGAACGTGGTGCGCTCGTGGTCGCCCACGTCCGGCAGCAGCTCGGCGAACTCCGGGCTGAACACGTACAGCCCGGCGTTGATCAGGAACGGCGAGGGCGGCGCCTCGATGAAGTCCAGCACGTTGCCGAACTGGTCGGTCTCCACCGCCCCCCACGGGATGCGCGGCCGGGCCAGCGCGAGCGTCGCGACGGCGTCCCGCTCGTGGTGGAAGGCGGCCATGTCACGCAGGCTGAACCGGGTCCAGATGTCGCCGTTGGTGGCGTACCAGGGCTCGTCCGGGCGGGGCAGCGCCTTGGCCGCGTACTTGAGGCCGCCGCCGCGCCCGAGCGGCTCCTCCTCGACCACCGTGCGCACGCGCAGCGGCAGGTCCGCCTTGTCGAGCCACTCCTCCAGCACGGCGGCCAGGTGCCCGCAGGAGACCACCGCGTCGGTGACGCCCTCGGAGGCCAGCCAGGCCAGCTGGTGGCCGAGGATCGGCGTGCCCGTCCCGGGGATCTCGACCAGCGGCTTCGGGCGGTCGTCCGTGTAGGGCCGCAGCCGCGAGCCCTGGCCGCCGGCCAGGATCACGGCCTGGGTGACGGGCGTCGTGGTCGGCCGGGACGGGTGGGTCGGCGGGGACGCGGGATCGGCGGCGGGGCCGGAGTCAGCGGTCATGCCTGAACAATAGGACGCCCACCGGGGCCGGGAGCCCGAGCCCGCAGGCGTCGTCGGCCCGCGGCCGTCGGGCCGGCCTGCGGGTCAGCTGCCGGGTCAGCCGGCGATGCCCGCCGCGAACGACCCGTCGCAGACCGGGCGGGCGAAGGACCGGGCCCGCTGGACGTCGCCCTGGTACTTGCGCACCGCCGCCTTGCCCAGCTCGCCGGCGAGCGAGGTGCAGTACGGCGTCAGCGACGGCTGCTCGCGCATCGAGCGCTCCAGCAGGTCCAGCGCGGCGGACGGGTTCTTCGCCCGCAGCTCGTCCAGCAGCGCCACCCGCAGCGACTCCTGCGGGGCGAGCCCGTCCGGGGACGTGCCCGCGGTGGCGGAACGCCCGATCCCGGCGCCGTCACCACTGGACGCCGCCACGACCTGCTGGTCGAGGTTGGTCGGCGGGGCCCATGGCACCCGGGTCACGGCGAGAGTGCCGGTGGTCACCAGGAGGACCGGCAGGGTCAGGGCGACGGTCTGGCCGATACGGCGTACAAGCTGCTTCACCCTCAGGAGAGTAGCGGTGGGTACGGGCTGGATCGCCCTCCGTGACACCATCGAGTGACACCGTGTCCGGGTTCGTCCCCACACCGTGTTGACGTGGGGGTGTACGGACGGAGCCCGCCGGACCAGGAATGGTCCGACGGGCTCCGTCGTGCCGGCTTTCCCCGCCGGTCGACCGACCGGCAGGGCGCGCCGTGCTCAGCTGCTCAGGCGGGCACCCGAGCTGGTCGAGAACACGTGGGTCTCGTTGGCGATCGGCACGACGTGGATCGTCTCGCCGCGGGCCGGGATCTGCCGGCCGTGCACGCGGACGACCAGCTCCTTGTCCTCGCCGCCGATCTTGGTGGTGCCGTACACGAAGCCGTCGGAGCCGAGCTCCTCGACGACGTTCACCGTCACCGCGACACCCTCGATGCCGCCCGCCGGGACGATCTCGAAGTGCTCCGGGCGGATGCCGACCGTCACCGACTTGTCGGTGCCGGCGCCGGCCAGGTCGTCGCGCGAGACGTTGACCACCGAGCCGCCGAACTTCACACCGCCGTCCACCAGCGGCACCTCGACCAGGTTCATCGCGGGCGAACCGATGAAGCCGGCCACGAACAGGTTGGAGGGCCGGTCGTACATGTTGCGCGGGGTGTCGACCTGCTGGAGCACGCCGCCCTTGAGCACCGCGACCCGGTCGCCCATGGTGAGCGCCTCGGTCTGGTCGTGGGTGACGTACACCGTCGTGATGCCCAGACGGCGCTGGAGGCCGGCGATCTGGGTACGGGTCGAGACACGCAGCTTCGCGTCCAGGTTCGACAGCGGCTCGTCCATCAGGAAGACCTGCGGCTGGCGCACGATCGCGCGGCCCATCGCGACACGCTGCCGCTGACCACCCGACAGCGCCTTCGGCTTGCGGTCCAGGTACTCCGTCAGGTCGAGGATCTTCGCGGCCTCCTCGACCTTGGTGCGGATCTCCGTCTTGTTCACGCCGGCGATCTTGAGCGCGAAGCCCATGTTCTCGGCGACGGTCATGTGCGGGTACAGCGCGTAGTTCTGGAACACCATGGCGATGTCCCGGTCCTTCGGCGGCAGGTGCGTGACGTCCCGGTCACCGATCCGGATGGAGCCGCTGTTGACGTCCTCCAGGCCGGCCAGCATGCGCAGGCTGGTCGACTTGCCGCAGCCCGAGGGGCCGACCAGCACGAGGAACTCGCCATCCGCGATCTCCAGGTCCAGCGCGTCCACCGAGGGCTTGTCCGCCCCGGGGTAGACGCGGGTCGCCTGCTCATACGTGACAGAAGCCATGATTGTTCTCTCCTTCACCGGCAGGAACGTGCCGGACGATCCGAGTAAAGGGGCGTTCGTTCGTCTCCGTCAGCCCGCCCAGTGGTCTGAACCACCTCACGAACCGACTCCGGGCGACGCTACCTGCGCCTCCGCCGCTTGTCAGCCCCCAGCCCACCCGATTTCGGCATCGGTTCCATCACGCCCACCCCACCTTGCCAACCCCCGGATATCCCCCCACCCCACCTACCGGGCCCGGTAGACTGCCCCCGGTGCCGCCGTGATCCCTCGCGGACGGTCACCGTGCCTCCTTAGCTCAGCTGGCCAGAGCACCGCTCTTGTAAAGCGGGGGTCGTCGGTTCGAACCCGACAGGGGGCTCAGAGAACCACCTTGGATGAGCTGCAGGTTTGGCCTTCTAAGGGCTTCATCGCAGGCCTCGGACTTCTCGTCCGAGGCCGTTTGCGTGAGCGGATGGCCCGGCGGCTGGGGGTTCGCGTCGGACTGGGCAGCCTTGTGCGGCCTGTTCGTCTGGGGGACAGCAGCGCTGCTGCCTTGGCGATCGCCCGGTGCCGGTCGCCGACCTCGCCGGAGGCGAGTGGCCCGCGCGCGCCCGAGCGGCCTGCTGTGCCATGGCCGCGCACGAGTCCGGGCAAGACAAGGACGGTGGCCTGATGCCCAGGCCCTGCCTTTCGCCGACGACAGCGCCGACGCGGTCCTGGCCCTGCACATGCTGTACCACGTCGGCGACATCAAGGCCACAACCAAGGAAATGGCCCGCGTCCTACGGCCCGGCGGCATCCTCATCGCCTCGACCAACGGCGACACCGATAAGCAGGAGCTGGACCAACTCTGGGCCAGGGCTGCAGGAGACGTCCTCGGAATTCCCGAAGGGCCGGCGCGGGTCTCGCTCAGCTCCCGCTTCTCCCTGGAGAAGGCTCCCGGCTACTTTGGAACGGCGTTCGAAGACATCCGGGTCCGGAAACTTCCCGGCACCATCGAGCTCACCGATCCGGCGCCGATTGTCGCCCACCTTGCCTCCTACGAGGCGTGGGCCGACCAATGGGGTGTCCCCTTCCACGAGAACGTCAGCCGAGCAGCCGAGATCGCTGGTGCAACCATATTGGCCGAAGGCGCTTTTAAGATCAGGTGTCTTGGTGGAGTTTTGGCGTGCCGGCTGTAAGTTCCAAGGCCCTTTACAGCCGTGCGGCGGGAGCTACTGAGATTGAACTCGCAATGTAGGTCAGTCGTTCGTGGTCAGCCCCGTCTTGGCGAGTCAGCCGTCGAGCAGTTTTGGGCGGCATTGGGCCTTCTTGAGCCGACGATTCACGGCGACCAGCCGCCAGGCCTCCTCGACCGTGTAGAGGCCGTCCACCCATGGGCAGTAGGCTTGTGCGCCAACTCCCATTCCTTTCCCTTCCTGGCGAGTTGACACCTATACAGCCTTGGACGGCCCGGAGATCCCTTCGATTGAACGATAGCCTTGCCGCGCTCCCGCCATTCCTTGCGCCAGCGATCCACTGTCCATACGGACACTCGCGATGTCCTTCGTCCTCTGTCCGCGTTCGAAGCGGGTTCCGGCCAGCAGCCGTGGGCATCACTTTGAACAGCCCTTGATCTGCAGCCGGATCCGCTCCCGCGTGCCCCTATCAGTGTTGGTGAGATCGCAGGCCTGCACGTATCTCAAATCGTTGGACCGGGCAGACTAGATGACGAGGTTCGCAATCGTTTCTCGAATATCGACGGGAATTTCATCCCGGGTCATTATTTGGGCAATCTCAACGGCGTCGCGCTTCTTTCCGAATCGCATTCCATAGCGAGAGAAGACCCTGTCGATGATTTCATCCCCAGGCACCAGGTGCGACTTGCGGTCCCAGTCGGCCTGAACGTTAGAGTTCTCTGTAGCGATCACATCGGAGAGCTCGGCAAGGAGAGAGTCGAGCTTCTCCTTCGTGGACTCAAGCTCGGCCCTCAGCGCAGCCTCGAACTCCACACTTCCACGCCGCAGGACGGTTTCCCTGTTTGGGATGACGGGCCGGCATGCATGCTTCAGTACTCGTCGCTCCACCGCTACGGTGAAGAGATCATCACAAGCATTGTCAATTTCGGCCGCGACTTGATCTGCCGATGGGTTGTGTTTACCCCCGGACTTGATTTCGATATAGCGCGCTAGGGCAGTAGGACAGACAAGATAGTTCTCAAGCTCTCGCCGGTCAAGGAGACGAACCTCGCTTAGTCCCTCAACCTTTTGTCGCATTACCTCTAGGTCTCGGGCGTTGCGCTCGTCTCTGTCCAGAATGAACAGAGTTCGCACGTTCCTTTTTTGCAAGAAAGACAGAGTGGAACTCGTGGCGAAGTGCGTGAAGTTTCTAGCCCCGCCAGTCGTTACGAATCCCAATGAAGCCTGAGCAAAGTTAATCCCCAGCTTCTCGGCGAAGATTCGCAAAATCTGCTCGTCCGAGGGTCCCTCAACAAAGGCGAGCCTATCAAACATGAAGAGCGAGCTTAGCCGCAGGCCTAGCTCCTCGGGAATGGAAGACTCGGCTTCATCGACGTCGACCCGCTGAATAGATGTCTCCGCTTCTTTGCGGATCAAATAGACGTTCTTTAGAGACCCGACATCGAGAAAATTGGTCGAATGCGTTGTGAGGAAGACTTGGCATTCACTGCTTATTGTCTTGAGGTACTGCATGAGAGCAATCTCAAGCGCTGGATGCAGGTGAACCTCCGGCTCTTCAACCAAGAGGACATCGGGGCGCTCGAACTCTCGGTCAAGGATCAAGCGAAGTGATTCGCGAATTCCTGACCCATTCAGCTGAACGAGGAAGTCATCGACATCGAGCTCAGCTGGGATTCCATCGGGCCGAACAGTGCGGACCTGTCGGGTCAACTGGGGCGTATCTGAACTAAATGCATCGATTTGAACACCGAGGAGGCCAGAAACTACGGACTGAATTCCCCTAAGGACGTCACCCTGTCCCCGACTGGTCTTAAGCTTGAGGATGCGGCTAGCTTCTTTCTGGCCGATCGGGTTGCGCTGCTCCGACAGGCTGTGCACTCTTAGATCTGCGATCTTCCTGACCACGGAGGTGACATATTCGGGAATAACGGTTGCACTGCCTGAGAATGTCTGAACTGGAGCTTCCAGCTCTTGACGGTTGACCGCATCGATGCGCTCGGTCAGGCGATCATAATAATCCCTGCACGAGGCCTGGAATTCCTTCAAGCTTTGGGCGGATCGAGCCATGGCGCGAATGTCATCAGGCATTCTCGCCGGCGCATATCGAGCGCTTCCAGGGATCTGTCCGTAATCCCTTATTCTCCTCCAGTAATCCTCGTCAATATCTGCTGTAATTCGGTCAAGTAGTTCAATTGCTTCAGTCGACTCTTCGAGAGTGGTGAGGTTCACTGCAATCTGAGTGGCGGAATCCTTTTGGGCTGAGTAGATAATTCCCGCATCCTTGTCGATCGGGCCGCCGAATCGAATCAGGGAAATGTAGCCAACTGCCCTAGGGGGTGGTGTGAAACTCAGCTCAACTGTAATCAAACTGGCGAGATCTGCGCTCAAAAGGGCGTTTCGGAGCTGGGGCGCCTCGGTGGCGATAGACTCCTTGAGTGCGTCTAGCTCCTTGGCGGTAAGGTCGAGCGTGGCAGATATTTTAATCTGGCTGCCAGTATCCTTCTGATGCCAGTCGTTGTTGCTATTTAGGTGCGGAGATGGAGTCGCAACTCTGCCATCCGGAGTAAAGAATTCAAAGAATGTCTGAATCGCCGCAAGAATATTGGACTTCCCTGAATTATTCTTTCCGATGAGCACATTCAGCTCTCCGCACTCATTCAGGGATGCATTGCGGATGCTGCGAAATCCAGTCGCCGTGATTGACTCGATCCGCACCTTGATCTCCTTATTGCCGGGTGTTGCAGAGGGTAGTCGACTGGCTGTAGGCGTGTCAGGGAGTTGCGCAAATTTACTCACCGAAATCGTCGCGCATCTTGGACCCGGGCACCACCACTTGCGCGGGTCCACTGCTTCGCGAGCGCTGTGAGGCGGTCGACCCGGGCGCGGGACGTAGTGCAGGGTGTAGACCGGCGCACGTTATCCGATGCGGACGCAGACGTTGTGCTGTTTGGCCCACATGGGAGTGGCTGGGTGCCCTGCTTGGGTGCCTTGAAGTCCAGCTCGAGGACGGTCGCCGCCACTTTGGATCCTGGGCGGCTGGGTTTGCGCCCCAATACCTGGCTGCCAACATGCGATAGCCGCGCCGACCTCCGAGTGCTCTGGCGCTCGCGCAGGAAGCTCAGTTCGGTCGGCCGCCCGAGCCGCTTCGCACTGACTGGCTCGGGCGGAGTTGTCCTCTGGCGCGGTCGAGGCCTTGTGGTGCATGAGCTATGCGTGAGCGGACGGCGGGGTAGGAATTAACCGGAGTTGGAGTACGGGAAGGCTCCATGTGGCGCTGACCTGCAGGTTCAGCGCCACACGGCATCACGTGTCACGTGCCGTCATGATCCGGGTTCGTCTTGTAAAGCGGGGGTCGTCGGTTCGAACCCGACAGGGGGCTCACAGTGTGAAGGGTCAGTTCACCGGGGTGATCCGGTGGAGCTGGCCCTTCGTCGTTGGCGCGGTGCCAGATCGGATGGTGCGTGGCGGTTGGTCAGCCGGTTTCGGGTGTGGATTCGGCGGATTCACCCGGTTCGGTGGATTCGTTCGGGTCGTCGGATTCCTCCGGTTCGTTCGGCGGGCCGGAAAGGGCGGTCTCGCCGCTTTTCCGCCAGGTCGCCGTCACCTTCAGGCTGGCCTTTCCGTCGACTCCCGTCACCGCGCTCACGAGGACTCCCGTCTTGACGGAGAGCTCGATTCCGAATTCGAGCGTGAACTCGTCGGGGGCGGCCGCCCGCAGGCCGGACCGCACGTTGCCGACCACGGTCTGGAGCGTGCCCGCCAGGTCGTCCAGCTGGTAGCTGGGGCGGCGCAGCGCGACGTCCCTGGGGCCGCGCTGCTCCTCGATGCGGGCCCAGAATGTCCCCTCGGGCGTCACTACTTGGACAAGCTCCGACATTTCTCCTCCAAGGGGTGCCGTTGCCGGGGTCGAATTGCCGGAAAACCGGTGGCCGGCCCGGGTCGTGGGCCTATCCTTCTTCTTCGCGAGGGGAACTGTATCGGGCGCCGAAGGGTGGCAGGCCATGGATATGGGACAGCGGGCGGCGGGTACCGAACACATCTACCTCTCCGATGTGGAGCCGCACGCGGCGGCGCCGATCGACCGGGCCTCGGACCTGCGGTCGCGGGTCCTGCTGCACGTCCTCTTCGCCGACACCCTGCTGATCGGCGACTCGCAGGGCCTCAACAACAGGTACTTCCGGGCGCTCGTCGATGCCGAGGAGGCGCGGAAGGTCCGCTGGTCCCCGGGGACGGCGGCGCTCTCGGACTTCGGCGCTCTCCTGGAGGCCGGCCGGCTGCGGGTCGCGCTGCGGGCGGGCGGGACCCTGCACCGGATCAGCGACGGCCACCGGGCCGAGGGCGTGGAGAACGCGCCCGACGTCCCCTACGTGGAGCGGCTGACCGAGGTGTCGTCCGCGCACACGGAGCCGTACGACGGGTCGGCCGTCGCCGCCGCGTTCAAGTCCGGTGTCCTGGCGCGGATCGAGGCCGCCGAGCGGGACTTCGCCGGGAGCGCGCGGGAGGCCCTCGAAGCCGCGCGCGCCTGGGTCGCCGAGCAGGATCCGCTGCTCTACAAGCAACTCCGGGACTGGCTGGCCGCCTACCGGAGCGCGCGCCCCGGGGGCAGCGCCGAACTCGTCCTCGTGCTCCAGTCGGTGGACGACTGGGCCGGTGAGTCCTACCGGCGGGCGCTGCCGCAGGCCCTGGGCGTCGGCATGGCCGGCCCGCGCGACGGCGAGGGCACCATCCCGGTCTTCCGGAGCCGGCGACTCGTCGAGTACGCGGGGTTCCCGGCGGTGCTGCTCGACAACCTGCTGCTGTCCCAACTCCCGGTGGAGGTGGTGTTCGAGGCGATCGAGCAGCCCTCCCGGGTGGCCCTGGTGGCGGAGTTGGGGCGGCTGCGCCGGGGGATCCAGCCGGACACGGCGGTGCTGCGTTCCGCGGTCGACGAGTTCAGCTCGTGGACGCTGGAGGTGTTCGAGCGCACCTTCCGCCGCGTCGGGGGCCTGGCGTGGGAGCACCTGCGGGGCGAGGTCCGGCTGATGCGCTTCGGGCTGGACGAGGACCCGGTCGCCGGTCGGCTGGGGGCCGGCCTGGAAGTGGTCTCCCCGGCGGCCGACGGCGTTCGCGACCTGTCGCTCCACGTGGTGAACGGCCCGGGTGCGGCTGTCCCGGATCCGCAGCGCCGGGCACAGCCGCGGCCGTTGCGCGAGCTCGACCCCTTCGAGCGGGTGGTCACCCTCTGACGGCCGCCGTCTGCGGGTCGGGGTGGGCCTGGAGGAGGGCGAAGGCGGCCAGGGTGACGCCGCAGGTGATCCGGCCCTGCCGCAGCCAGCGTGCCATCAGGTCGGGGGAGACCCAGACCGGGTCGGTCACCGATTCCATGGCCTCCGGCCGGGCGGTGGCGGTGCCTCCGGGGAGCACGGTGGCGCGGCAGACGTGGATGCCGTTCTCGATCAGGCCGGTGTCCGCGTGGATCAGGCCGAGGCTCTCCACGGTGGAGGCGATGAGGCCGGTCTCCTCCCTGAGCTCGCGCGCGGCGGCCTCCTCCGGGGGTTCGCCGGGCTCGCAGCCGCCGCGCGGGAACTCCAGCGAGGCGGCGCCGACCGGGTAGCGGTAGGAGGGCACCAGCGCGATGCCGTCGGGGCCGGTCGCCACCACGACGACGCCGGTCTGCGACCACTGCCACCGGAGGTAGTTGCCGGCCGTGCCGCCCGGGGCGACGACCTCGTCGTTGTAGAGCCGGCCGAAGCGGTTCCCGAAGACCTCGACGGCCTGGCGGCGTCGGATCGGTGCGGGCGAGGCGAGGTCCTGAGAGTCCGTGGGCATCATGCTCCTACCTGCCGTCGTAGGGCCGCAGGTGGCGGCGGCCTCACTTGCCATGATTGCCCATGGTCGCCAGCTGCTCCACCCAGTGTGCGCGCTCGTCGGTGAACTCCGTTATCTCCGAGGAGAGTTGGACCAGCATTCGGAGCGAGGACCGTTGCGCGGCGAGCCGTTGCCGGTCGCCGGGCGGAAGGGCGGCCCGCAGCTGTGCGGCCTCCCGCAGCGCGCGGTACGCCTCGTCGTCCCGTCCGGCCCGGACGAGGCCGATCGCCTGCCGGTGCAACGCCTCCGGGAGCCTGGCCAGGTAGCGGCCGGGCTGCTGGTCGGCCAGCTCGCGCAGCAGCGCGAGCGCCCGGTAGCCGGCCGTCACCGCCTCGACGGGCCGGCCGGCCAGTTGCCCGCACCGGGCGAGGAGTTGGAGGCAGGTCAGCAGGGTGTCGTCCTGCCGGGACCCCGGTTCGGCCTCCTCGCACAGCTCGACGCCGTGCGCGGCTGCGTCGAGGGCCGCGCTCACCTGGCCGTCCTCCATCCGCACCAGGGCCAGGGTGCTCAGCGCCGTCGCGGTGTCCAGGAGGTACGTCTGGCGCAGGGTGTCGTCCCCGTCCGCCCCGGCGAGGAGTTCCTCGTAGCGGGCGACGGCCGACCTGGCGTGTTCGAGCGCCGGTTCGGTCCGGTGGGCGCGGTGCAGCAGGAGGCTCACGTTGTGGAGCGCCCTCGCGTACTCGGGGAGGTGGCGGCCGGTCTGCCGGACGAGGTCCCGGCTGAGGCGGACGGCCTGCTGGGCGGCGGTCAGCGCCGAGTCGCCGTCGCCGGGGCGGACGCCGTCCGCGGCGAATACGCGAGGGGTGGGTACGCGAGGGGTGAGTCCGTCCGCGGCGAGTAAGCCCGGGGCCAGTCCGTCCGCACCGGGTACGCCCGGGGCGGTCTCGTCGAGCCGGAGGCTGTAGCTGATGAGGCGGCGCAGCCTGCGCAGCTGGTCCTCCTCGCCGAATTCGGGGTCCGGCTGGTCCAACAGGCGCTTCAGGACCAGCGCCGCCACCGGCGACATGCTGGAGGGGTAGCCGGGCAGCCGGCTCTCGACGGCGGCGAGGACGTCCGGTTCGCACGCCTGTACGGCGGGCAGCATGAGGGCCGCCAGCGGTTCGGCGTGCGGCAGTACGGCGCCGTTGACGGCCAGGGCCGGCAGGAGCGCGTCGGGCCGCTCGGTGATGCTCCGGGCCAGTGCGGCGTCCAGGGCCGGGTGGGCGGGGTGGTCCACGACCCGCCCCACCCCGGTGCAGCCGCGGGCGCGGGCGAGGATCTCCACGGTCTCGGTGGCCGCCGCGATCCGCTCCTGCGGCGAGGCGGGGTGCGGCGGGTCCAGCAGGGCGAGCAGGTACTCCTCGGAGCGTCCCGAACTCTCCGGCGTACTCAGCACCCGGCGGACCAGGATCTCGCCGATCCGGCTCGGGCCGACGGGGGCGACCAGGCCGTCCTCGGCCGGGTAGAGCATGCGCAGGAGGGCGTTGACGACGTTCATGTTGAGGGGCGGCTGGTGGGGGAAGGCCTCGGCCCGGACCCGTTCCAGCAGGGCGATCAGCCGGTCCGAGCGCCGTCCGGGGGCGAGGACCGGGACGAGGAGGAGCCCTTCCGCCAGGAGCCGGCCGGCCTCGCCGGCCAGGGCCGGCTCCGCGGGCAGCCACGCCGTGAGCTGCGCGTGCCAGACCCGGACCTCGTGGTCGCAGAGCCGTTCCAGCGGATCGCCGTGCCCGGACCAGCTGCTTCCCCGGGCGAGGGTGAGGACGGCGTCCAGCGCGAGTGCGAGCACGCCGAGCAGCGAGTCCTCCCGCCCGGCGCGCGACGGAAGGCTCCTCGGTACGGGCAGGTGGTCGTGGCCGAGTCGTCGGGCGAAGACCTCGAAGGCCGAGACGACCAGCGCGGCGGGCGAGGCGTCCCCGGCGGAAGCAGTGGAAGGGACGGAGGGGATCGTCCTGGGGAGTTCCACGACGCTGGCGTCGGCCAGCGCCCAGTCGTCGACGCCGCTCTGCAGCGCCCGCCAGAAGGGCTCGGCCGTGCGGGCGAGCAGCAGGAGGCGCAGCCGGGGCTGCTCGGGTCCGAACCGCGAGACGTGGTCCACCAGGGTGCGGATGTCCTCCAGCCGGGCCTGGGCGTAGTCGAAGACGGCGAGGACCGCCAGACCGTCGTCGAGGGCGGTGGTCAGCTCGTCCAGCCACCCCGGTCCCGCGAGGCTGCTGCGCTGCACGAAGCCCGCGAGCCAGCCGTCCTCGGCCATCAGCCGGCACAGCTCGGCGGCGAGCCTGGTCTTGCCGGAGCCGCCGGGCGCGTGGAGCAGGCGCAGCAGCAGCGGGGTCTCGTCGGCGCACCAGGCCCGCAGTTCGGCGAGTTCCGGGCGGTCCACGAAGGGCATCGCGCCCTGCGTCAGCAGCTGGGCGGGGGTCGGCCGGGGCGTCTGGCGGGGGCGGTGGTGCCCGTACGCCCCGAAGAGCCGGACCTGGCGTCCGGCCCGGTCCATCGCCAGGTCGTACCAGGCCGTGCCGGGCCGGTGGCCGAGTCCGTTGCGCCGGGCCAGTTCGGGGAAGCAGGTCCGCACCGCGTCGACGGGGACCATCCAGCCGCCCAGGACGGCCGTCTCGTCGCGGGAGGTCTTGAGCACTCCGCACACCCGTCCGGTGGCGGGGTCGAGTACGAGGCTGCCGCTGAACCCCTGGACGACCTGGTCGCTCTTGAGCCGGACGAAGTGGCCCGCTTCGCCGGAGCGGCCGACGACGGAGAGGTACAGGGTGTCCCGGTGGGTGCCGGCGTCCAGGGTCGCGTCGCTGAATCCGTGGACGATCACGTCCGAGCCGCCGGGGGGCACCTGATCGGCGAGCCAGACGCCCGCGGTGTCCAGCGGTTCGGGGAGGCGGAGCACCGCGAGGTCCGGGTACGCGTAGATGCCGCCGTCCGGGTCCTGCCGCGGTTCCCGGGCCACCACCTCGGCCCGGAGCGTGCGCCCGTGCACCGTCACTGCCGGGTGCGGGTCGGAGCGGACGACGTGGGCGCAGGTCAGCACGGTGTCGGGGGCGACCAGGAAGCCGGTGCCGGAGCTCTCCGCGGTCTCGATCAGTACCGCCTGTTCCGTGGCGAGTCGGCTGACGGCCTCCCGGCGCCGCCGGGTCTCGTTGTCGGGGATCACGCGGGGTCCCTTCGATCGGGGGTGCCAGGGTGTCGTGCCCGGCCGTCGGAATCCAGTGCCGGAGGTGCACCGGGGCGTAGTTGACGCAGGGTCCAGCCGTGGGCGCCGGGGGTCAAGGGGGCGGTGTGGGCGGTGAGGAGTTCGGCGGCGCGGCGGTAGGAGAGGCGGGCGCGGCCGGTGTGGGGGCAGCGGTCGGGGGCGGGGGTGCCGGCGGGGGCGCGGCGGTCGGTGAGGAAGAGCGGGCCGGTGGTGCGGCCGGCGACGAGGAGGGGGAGCAGTCGGGCGGTGCCGCTCTGCCAGTGGACGGGGGTGCGGCCGGGCCGGTGGAGGGTGCGGTGCCGGGGCAGGTCGAGGTGGTCGGTGTCGAGGGCGAGGACGGTGTCGATGGCGGCGCCGGACTCGTGGAGCAGGTGCCAGAGCGACTGTTCGCGCAGGGGCGCGCGGAGGGCGAAGAGGGCGCGCAGGTCGTCGGGGGTCAGGGGAGCGACGGTCGGTCCGGGCCGCGGGCCGGGGTGCAGGTCGGTGGTGGGGTCGTCGTCGAGCCAGTGCTGGGCCCGCCACCAGGCCACGGCGGCGCGCAGGGTGGAGAGTTCGCGGTTGAGCGTGCGCGGGTCGGTGTCGGCGCGGCGGCGGTCGGCGGCGGTGCGCAGGCGGCGGGCGGCGTCCGGGTGGTCGAGCAGGGCGAGCGGGAGGACGGGCGGCCGGGCGCGCCGCCGGTCGGGGCCGGTGGGGGCGGGGCGGTCGGCGAGGGCCCAGGCCCAGGTGTTCAGGGCGATCCGGTAGATCCGCCGGGAGCCTTCGGCGAGCCCGGAGGCGGCCAGGTAGCGCTCGACGGCGACGGCGTACTCGACCGGGGGGAGCTCTGCCATGTCGGGGCCTCTTCCGCAGTAAATCAACTCGGGCCGGACTCCTGAAGGCTACCCATGAAGCGCAGTAAATCGCAGGTGAACAGCCGTTTCTGAGGCCGTTTACTGCGGCGGTCGGCGGGGCGCGAAATATTGAGGCCAAAAGACTCAACTTTTCCCCGGAAACCCTTGAACGCCGTTCCCGTCCGGGGGCAGACTGCCGCCCATGGCAGTGGATGCGGAACGGATCCCGGCCCGCCGCCGGCGGCTGGGAGACCGGCTCGCCGTGCTGGGCGAGCGCGATTTCGCGTGGTTCTTCGTCGGCTACTCGACCTCCCTCCTCGGCTCCTCGATGGCGCCGGTGGCGGTGGCCTTCGCGGTGCTCGACGGCGGCGGCGGCGGAACCGACCTGGGGTGGGTGATGGCGGCCCGGATCCTGCCGGTGGTGCTGGTGCTGCTGGCCGGCGGGGTGATCGCGGACCGGTTCGGCAGCCGCCGGGTGATGCTGGGTTCGGACGTCCTGCGCGGGCTCGTCCAGGCGGTGTTCGCCGCGCTGCTGACGGCCGGGCGGGCGCCGGTCTGGGCGATGGTCGCGCTGGTGGCGGTGTGGGGGATCGGGGAGGGGCTGTTCCTGCCGGCCCTCGGAGCGATCGTGCCCGGCCTGGTGCGCCGGAAGGAGCTCCTGGCCGACGCGAACACCCTGCTGGGGCTGGCCCGTTCGGTGGCCACGGTGGCCGGGCCCGCGACGGCCGGCCTGGTGACGGCGACGCAGGGACCGGCGGTGGTCCTGCTGGCCGACGCGGTGACGTACGGCGTCGGCGCGTTCGCCCTGGCCAGGCTCCGGCTGCCCGACCGCGCGGCGAACGCGGCCGGCGGCGAGCAACCGATGCTCGCCGAACTGCGGGCCGGCTGGTCGGAGTTCGCCTCCCGGCCGTGGTTCTGGATCACCACCGTCCAGATGGGCCTGTTCAACCTGCTGGTCTGGGCGCCGTTCCTGGTGCTCGGCCCGCTCGCCGCGCAGCGGGACCTCGGCGGCGCCCGGGCCTGGGGCCTGGTGATGGGGGTGTACGGCGTCGGTGCGGTGCTGGGCGGGCTGGTGATGCTCGGGCGCCGGCCCGAGCGGCCGCTCGCGGTGGCCACCGTGGCCACGCTGGCCTGGGCGCTGCCCTCCGCCGCGCTCGCGGCCGGTGCGCCGTTGCCGTGGGTGGTGGCGGGCGCGCTGGTGGCGGGGGTCGGCTCGGCGGTCAGCGGGACGCTGGTCAGCACGACGATGCAGAGCTGGGTGCCGCCGGAGGTGCTCGGCCGGGTCAACTCCTTCGGGGCGCTCGGCGCGTTCGTGCTGGGGCCGCTCGGGCTGGCGGCGGCCGGACCGGCGGCGGACCGGATCGGCGTGGACAAGGTGCTGCTGCTCGGTGCGGTCTGGCAACTCGTGGCCGGTACGGTGGTGTTGGCGGTGCCGGCGGTTCGGAACCGCCGCTGGGAAGGGAGCCGGCACGGCGAGGACGGGCGCCACGGCGACCGGGAAAGCGCGCCCTGACCCGTGCTGGTCCGATCTTTCCGGGATCCGCCGACCACCCGCCCCCGAACGGCTCCGGGGCGCACCCCCGGCCCCGGTGCGGCCCACCGCGTACCGTACCCGGCCGGCCCCGGAGCGCGACCAGGTCCGGCCGCCGCACCCCCGCCGCCCGCGGCGGGCGCCGCGGCCGGACCGGTCGTACCGTGGAGGGAGCGGGGGTGGACGGAGGAGGTTTGACCATGCCCGGTTCGCTCACCATCAGCCACCACGAGTCCGCGGCCACCCTGGACCGCACGGACGCCGAGCGGCTCGCCACCGTACTGGCGGAGCTGGCGTACCTGCTGGAGATCCCGGGGCCGAACCGGATCAACGACGCGCAGCTCACCCTGCTGTGCGAGGGCCGGGCGCCGGACCGCGCCGAGCTGTCGCACTGGTCCCGGGCGCTCGCGGCCGAGCTGAAGGGGCGGCGCTGACGGCCCCGCTGTCCGCCGCAGCCGACGGCCCCGGTGCCCGCCGACGCCGGAGGCGCGCCGCCCCGCCCGCCGTACGATGGCGTGCGGGGCGGGCGGAGGTCGCGCGCCCCGCGGGCGCCGGAGTGGCCGGCGGCCGGTCCGGCGGAGGGTGGGGGCCCGAGCGTGCCGCAGTCCTGGTCGATGTCCTGGCTGACGGTGGAGACGCCGCTGCCCAGCGGCCCGATGCACATCGCCGTGACGCCGCTGGGCGTGGCGGCGGCCGGGTACGGCGGGCGGGACGGCGAACTGCCGCCGTGCACCGACGCGTCGAAGACCGCCGCCGTCCGGGACCGGATCGGCGCCTATCTGGCGGGCCGCAGCCGTGAGTTGGGCCTGCCGATCGACTGGAGCCTGAGCTCCGGCCCGCACCGCACCGTGCTGCGCACGCTCTGGCAGGAGGTGCCGTACGGCCGGACCATCACCTACGGCGAACTGGCGGTCCTCAGCGGGGTGTTCGAGGACGTGGCCGAGCCCGGCCTGGCGGCGCGGACGGTCGGCCAGATGATGGCCGCCAATCCCGTCGCCCTGTTGGTGCCCTGCCACCGGGTGGTGGCGGCGGACGGGATCGGCGGCTTCGGCGGCGGCCGGGTGGGGATCGACGTGAAGCGCTGGCTGCTCACCCTGGAGGGCGTGCTGGAGCCGACGCTCGACTGGAACGGCCCGCTGTAGCACCGGGGTTGCCGTCGGCGCGGCCGCACCGAGCCCCACAAGAGCCACGTGTGAGTCTCGCATGAGCCACGTACGAGCCGCCCGCCGTCGGGTCCGGACTACCGCTGCCGGACGAGGGAGACGGCGCCCGGCGCCCGGCGCGGCCGCACCGGCTGGATGCCGGAGACCAGGGTGTACTCGACGCCGTGCACGTCCGGATCCACCCCGGTGGGTTCCGGCCGTTCGCCGAGCGCCAGCCGGACGGCGTCCCAGGGCAGGTTGAGGCCGCACAGCCGCAGCTGGTGGAGCCCGGCGGCGGGCCGGGTGTTGACGTCGATCACCACCGGTCGCCCGGCCAGTTCGCGGAACTGGATGTTGGACAGGTACGCCATCCGGCTCGCCCCGACCAGGCGCCGGACCGGCTCCAGGTACCGCGGGTCGGCGGTGAAGCCGCGGCGGCGGCCCTCCTTGGTGCGGCCGACCACGGTGAGCGGGTGGCCGGCCCGGTCGGCGAGGCAGTCCACCGAGACCTCCGGCCCGTCCAGGTAGGGCATCACCAGCAGGTCGACGGGCTCGTCCCCCCCGTCCCCCGCGCCCGGTCCGGCGGACAGGGCGGCGGCCACCTGCTCGACCTGGACCCGGTGGTCCCAGCCGTGAAGCCGCCGTGGCCCGTACGGCTCCCGGGTGAGCACCCGGAAGCCCGTGCCGCCCGCGCCGGTGGTGGGTTTGAGGCAGGCGGTGTGCCCGGCGGCCTCGATCCGGCCGACGGCGTCGAGCAGTTCGTCGGCGGTGCGCACCCGCCACCAGGGCGGGGTGGGCAGTCCGGCGGCGGCGATCGCCCGGTAGCCGTCGGCCTTGCTGGTGTAGGTGGCGATGGCGGTGGCCGGCGGGCAGAGCAGGGTGGTGCCGATCGCCTCGAACTCCGGCCGGGCGAGGGCGATGGCGAGCTGGTGCAGCTGCGGGAGGAAGACGGTTATGGAGTGCCGGGCGCAGTAGTCGAGCGCGTAGCCGACGTAGGCGTCGGCGGGCAGGTCGGCGGGTTCCAGGGTGCCGTGGTCGGCGGCGGCGAGCACCGGGGAGTCGGGGTCGGCGTGGGTCGCGTGGACCGCCACCGGGCGAGGAGCGGTGCGGAGTTGTTCGATGAAGAAGACGTTCTCGGCGTAGGTGCGGTTGAGCCAGACACGGACGGGGGCTGTCAAGACTGCCTCCCAGGGCATGGGGTGACGAAGGGTCAGGGCTCGTGGTCGGCCGTGCTCGTCAACTGGCCTGGGGGCCCTGTGAGGTGGCACCTTAGCGGCCGGCTCCCCGGGCCCGGACGGGAGGGGTGCCGGGCGTGCGGGTGTCAAGGGGTGGCGACGGAGGGGGTGCCGATGGGGGAGGATGGGAGGCGGTATTCCCGATAAGTTCGAATAATCAATCGAACAGATATCGATCGGGTGATCCAGTCGTACTATTTGTTCGGTTATCCCGAACCACTCGAATGAGTGATTGCGGCATGCACCCGAATGGGCCCACCATGAAGCTGCAACATGAATGTGCAAGGCGACACTTCATCGGGCATGCGAAGGGCTCCCCCTATGTCGACCGAAACCAATGCCGGTGTTCCCGCGCCCAGCGCGCAACCGGAGATCCGGCAGCAGCAGAGTCTGAGCACGGCGGGTGCGCGGAACCTCGCCACGACCACCAAGTCCGCGCCGCAGATGCAGGGCATCAGCCCGCGCTGGCTGCTCAAGACGCTGCCCTGGGTGCAGGTGTCCGGCGGTACCTACCGGGTCAACCGCCGCCTGCGCCACTCGGTCGGCCGCGGTCGGGTGAGCTTCGTCAAGACCGGCTCCGAGGTGCGGATCGTCCCGCCGACGCTGGCCGAGGTGCCGGTGCTGCACGGCTTCCAGGACGAGGCCGTCCTGACGGAGCTGGCCGGGCGCTTCGTGCAGCGGGAGTTCGCCGCCGGCGACGTACTGGTCTCTGCCGGCGCGGCGATCAACGAGGTCTTCCTCATCGCGCACGGCAAGCTCGAACGGCTCGGCACCGGCAAGTACGGCGAGGAGACGGTGGTCGGCACCCTCGCCGACGGCGACCACCTCGGCGACGAGGCCCTCCAGCAGGAGGAGGGCACCTGGCCGTACACCGTCCGGGCCGCCACCTCCGGCACCGTGATGGCGCTCTCCTGGCCCGCCTTCCAGGAGCTCCACGACCGCTCCGAGGCCCTGCAACTGCAGGTCATCGAGTACCTGAACGGCTTCCAGCAGGCGCAGAACAAGCACGGCGAGGCCGCGATCGACCTCTCCGCCGGGCACCGGGGCGAGTACGAGCTGCCCGGCGCCTTCGTGGACTACGAGCTCAAGCCCCGCGAGTACGAGCTGAGCGTCGCGCAGACCATCCTCAAGGTGCACTCCCGCGTCGCCGACCTCTACAACCAGCCGATGAACCAGACCGAGCACCAGCTCCGGCTGACCATCGAGGCGCTGCGCGAGCGCCAGGAGCACGAGCTCGTCAACAACCCCGAGTTCGGCCTGCTGGAGAACGCCGCGTACGACCAGCGGATCCAGACCCACTCCGGCCCGCCCACCCCGGACGACATGGACGAGCTGCTCAGCCGCCGCCGCGGCACCAAGATGTTCCTCGCCCACCCCAAGGCCATCGCCGCCTTCGGCCGCGAGTGCAACAAGCGCGGCCTCGTCCCCGGCACGGTCGAGGTCGAGGGCAAGCACGTCACGGCCTGGCGCGGGGTGCCGGTCTTCCCGTGCAACAAGATCCCGGTCATCGGCGGGCACACCAGTTCGATCATGGCGCTGCGCGTCGGCGAGGACAACCAGGGCGTCGTCGGCCTGCACCAGACCGGGATTCCGGACGAGTACCAGCCGAGCCTTTCGGTGCGGTTCATGGGAATCGACGACAAGGCCGTCATTTCCTACCTGGTCAGCGCCTATTACTCCGCCGCGATTCTGGTCCCGGACGCGGTCGGCGTCCTGGAGAACGTGGACGTCGCGCAGCGCTAGGCCCTGTCCGGGCGAGTCTCAACCATTCCGGCCGGGCGCGCGATATCCGGGCACGCGCCCAGGCCCGGGCACCGGCCGACCGGAGCCGGTCGGAATTCCACGCCGCCCGGCCCGGGGCCCCCCACCCACGCCCGCGGGCGCCGCGCGG
>NZ_JBHXTQ010000040.1:0-72754 GCF_042677305.1 Kitasatospora sp. NPDC127121
GTGGTCGCCGTCACCGACGCCGAGGTGCTGTTCACCGCCTCCGGCGGCGCCGCGGAGACCGACCCCGAGCCCGGCTGGATCGCCGTCGGCCGGATCAGCCACGACGGCAAGCGGCTCGGCTGGGAGTCTTCCAACGGCCGTCCGTTCACCTCCGTCACCAGCGCCGTGCACGCGGGCGGGATCACCGTGCGCGCCACCGCCGAGCCCGACCTGCCCGGCACCCTCGTCCAGGTCGCCCGCGACCTGCCCGAAGGCGTGGTCGTCGACGACGTCGCCACCATCGCCTCCTACGCCGAGACCCCGGTCATCACCGCCCGCCCGGTGTTCCGCTTCGCCGGCGAGCGCCGCATCCCGTCCGCCGTCTTCCTGCCCACCGGCTACGACCGCGAGCGGGACGGCTTGCTGCCCGTCCTGATGGACCCGTACGGCGGCCCGCACGGCCAGCGCGTCGTCCAGGCGCACAACCCGCACCTCAACTCGCAGTGGTTCGCCGACCAGGGCTTCGCCGTGGTCGTCGCCGACGGGCGCGGCACCCCCGGGCGCAACCCGGCCTGGGAGAAGTCCATCGCCTTCGACTTCGCCGGGGCCACCCTCGACGACCAGGCCGACGCGTTGCAGGCACTCGCCGAGGAGTTCCCGCTGGACCTCGGCCGGGTCGCCATCCGCGGCTGGTCGTACGGCGGCTACCTCTCCGCGCTCGCCGTGCTGCGCCGCCCCGACGTCTTCCACGCGGCCGTCGCCGGCGCCCCGGTGACCGACTGGGAGCTGTACGACACCCACTACACCGAGCGCTACCTCGGCCACCCGGCCGAGCGGCCCGAGGTGTACGCGGCCAACTCGCTGACCGGCTACGCCGCCGGGCTGGAGCGGCCGCTGATGATCATCCACGGCCTGGCGGACGACAACGTGGTCGCCGCGCACACCCTGCGGCTGTCCTCCGCGCTGCTCGCGGCCGGCCGCCCGCACACCGTGCTGCCGCTGTCCGGCGTCACGCACATGACGCCGCAGGAGGAGGTCGCGGAGAACCTGCTGCTGCTCCAGGTCGACTTCGTGAAGCGCGCGCTGGGCCTCTGACAACCGGCCTGACCTGCGGTTGTGCGGCCGGTACCCCTGACCCGGGTACCGGCCGTAGCCATGACATCCGTCATACCGAAGGCACGACGGCGGACACTGCCGCCGCACCCTGCCCGCACGGGACTCTGAGGTGGTGCGAACGACACCGATCGCGACACCGATCGCGACACCGATCGCGACCACGGGCGCGACACCACCAGGAGAGAAGAGCAGGGCGATGAGCACCGAAGTGGCCGCCTTCCGCGGCGTCGGCAAGAGCTACGGGCGGGTGCGCGCCGTGGACGACCTCAACCTCGTGCTGCGCCCGGGCGAGACCGTCGCCCTGCTCGGCCCGAACGGCGCCGGCAAGTCCAGCAGCCTGGACCTGCTGCTCGGCCTGCGCCAGCCCGACCAGGGCAGCGTCACGCTGTTCGGCGGCACCCCGCGGGAGGCGATCGTGGCCGGCCGGGTCGGCGCGATGCTGCAGAGCGGCGGGCTGATGGCCGACGCCAAGGTCCGCGAGCTGGTCGAGCTCGCCCGCGCCGTGCACCCGCGCGGCCGGCCGGTCAAGGAGGTGCTGGCCGACGCCGGGATCACCGAACTGGCCGAGCGCCGGGCCGACAAGCTGTCCGGCGGCCAGGAGCAGCGGGTCCGCTTCGCACTCGCGATCGCGGGCGACAGCGACCTGATCGTGCTGGACGAGCCCACCACCGGCATGGACGTCACCGTCCGGCAGGCGTTCTGGGCGAGCATGCGGGCACAGGCCGACGCCGGGCGCACGGTGCTGTTCGCCACCCACTACCTGGAGGAGGCGGACTCGATCGCCGACCGCGTCCTCGTCCTGCACCGGGGCCGGCTGATCGCCGACGGCAGCTCCGCCGAGATCAAGGCGCGCGCCGGAGCCCGCCGAGTCGCCTTCGAACTCCACGACGTGGACGGGGAGTTCGACGAAAACGTGCTACGCCTGCTGCCGGGCGTGCAGTCCCTGGACGTCACCGCCCGGGTGCCGGGCGTGCGGACCGTCCGGATCCGCACCGCGGACGCCGACGCCAGCGTCGCCGGGCTCTACCGGGCGGGCCTGTATCCGCGGGGGCTGGAAGTCACCGGCCTCGGCCTGGAACAGGCCTTCCTGACGATCACCGGCGCGCAGGACCGGCACGAGGACGCGAAGGAGACCGTGCGATGACCACCCTGATCCGGCTGGAGATCCTGCGGACCTTCCGCAACCGGCGCTACCTGGTCTTCACCATCGCCTTCCCGGCGCTGATGTACTTCTTCTTCACCCACGCCTACGGCTCCTCCCCACTGGCCGGCGGGCTGTCGGTGAAGACCTACTTCATGGTCTCGATGGCCACCTTCGGCGCGGTCGGCGCGGTGCTCACCGGCAGCGCGCAGCGGATCTCGCTGGAGCGCAAGAGCGGCTGGGTGCGCCAACTGCGGCTCACCGCGCTGCCCGGCCGGGCGTACACCCTCGGCAAGATCGCCGCGAGCTCGGTGACCACGCTGCCGGCGATCCTGGTGGTCTTCGCGCTCGGCGCGGTCCAGGGCGTGTCGCTCGGCGCGGCGCAGTGGGCCGGTCTGGCGGCGGCGCTGTGGCTGGGCAGCTTCGTGTTCGCGGCACTCGGGGTGGCGCTCGGGTACGCGGCGGCGCCGGACTCGGTGCAGACCATCGTGATGATCACCTACATGGTGATGGCGCTGTTCGGCGGGACGTGGTTCCCGGTGAGCGGCTCGCTGGAGAAGTTCGCCCGGTTCAATCCGGTGTACCTGTACAACCAACTGGCCGCGTTCACCCGGCCCGGGCACTCCCTGGACACCGGCGCGGTCGCCGGACTGGCCGCCTTCCTCGTGGTGTTCGTCGTCGCCGCGGCGGCGCTGTACCGCCGCGACACCCGCCAGGCATGATGACCGACATGACCGAGCCGCGCCAGACCCGCCGATCCGACGAGCAGCCGGAGGCGGGTCCGGCGCGCACGTCGTTCATGACCGTCCCGGGCTCGCCGATCGAGACCAGGCGGCAACTGCTGGTCAAGGTCAGCTGGATGCTGCTGTGGACGATCTACCTGGCCTACCCGGTGGGCAACCTCCTGCACGGCGGGCACGGGACGGCCGCCCGGGTGTTCGGCTGGCTCTGCCTGGCGGTCTTCGTCGGCAGTTACGTCCTGCTGGTGATCTTCCGCTCGATGGTCGGGATGCGGCCCCGGGCCTGTCGGCTGATCGTCGCGACGATGGTCGCGCTCGCGACCGTGTCGGCCTTCGTCCTCGGCGAGGCCTTCCTGACCCTCTTCACCTACGCCTCGGTGTGCGTCGCCGTGGTCCTGCCGGTGCGCTACGCGCTGCCCGGCGTCGCCGCCATGGCCGTGCTCACCGCCACCGTCGGCGTGCTGAGCCACGCCGGCGGCGACACCATCCCCACCCTGGCCCTCACCTCCTTCCTCGCCGGCGCCGCGATGACCGGCATGCAGCGGCTGGTCGCCACCATGAAGGAGCTGCGCGAGGCCCGCGCCGCCGTCGCCCACCTGGCCGCGTCCGAGGAACGGCTGCGCCTCTCCCGCGACCTGCACGACCTGCTCGGGCACTCGCTGTCGCTGATCACGCTGAAGAGCGAACTGGCCGGGCGGTTCATGGACGCCGGCAAGGACGAGGCGGCGCGGGCGCAGGTCGCCGACATCGAGCAGGTCGCCCGGCAGTCGCTGATCGACGTCCGGGAGGCGGTGACCGGCTTCCGCCGCCCCACCCTGCCGGTCGAACTCGCCGCCGCCCGCACCGCGCTGGCCGCCGCACAGGTCCGGCTGGAGGCCGCGCCGGAACTGGCCGACACCTGGCCGGGGCTCGCCGACGAGGAGGCGGGCGCGCTGGCTTGGGCCCTGCGCGAGGCCGTCACCAACATCGTCCGGCACGGCGAGGGCGCCACCGTCTGCACCGTCACGGCCGACGAGAGCTGGGAGGGCGGCGGCGAGCGCTACGCCGTCCTGGAGATCGCCGACAACGGGCGCGGACCGGGCAAGTCCCAGCCGGGCAACGGGATTTCGGGCCTGGAGGAGCGGTTGGCCCTGGTCGGCGGGCGGCTGGAGGCCGGGCCGGGCGAGCGGGGCCGGGGCTTCCGGCTCCGGGCCCTCGTCCCGCTGCGGACGGTCACCGCGCCGGCCGGCACGGAACCCGGCCGGTCGGGTTGACCGTCCTCCCCGGCATGGCTACCGCACTCATCCTCGGCTTCGACCCGCACACCGTCCCCGGCATGGACGGCGACGGCCTGCGGGCCGTTCTCGACGCCGAACTCGCCCGCTTCGCCGACCACGGCATCGACGCGGCGATGGCCCTGGTCGCTCCCGACGAGACGGCCGGGCCCGCGATCACCGCCGCCCTCGCGGGTCGGGACTGGGACGTCGTCGTCATCGGCGGCGGCATCCGCAAGCCCGAACCCGCCCTGCCCTTCTTCGAGCTCGTCGTCAACCTCGTCCGGCGCCACGCCCCGCAGGCCGCCATCGCCTTCAACACCAGTGGCTCCGACAGTGTCGAGGCCGCCCAGCGCTGGCTCTGACCCGCATCCGGAGTGGGAAGTCGGCCGGGCCGACTTCCTATGCCGAGGCCCGGCCGTCGGTGAGGGAGCGGCTGAACCGGAGGCCGGGGCGGTCGTCGAGGGTGAGTTCGGCGACGACCGTGAAGCCGTTGCGGGTGAGGACGGCTTGGGAGGCGAGGTTGTCGAGGGTGGTGACGGCGGTCAGCGACGTGAGGGCGTAGTCCGCGGCGGCCAGCCGGCAGAGGTGGGCGACGGCGGTGGTGGCGACGCCCCGGCCGACCGCGTGTTCGCCGACGCGGTAGCCGAGTTCGGCGGTGCCGTCGGCGATGTCGACGAGGTTGACGCGGCCGAGGACGGCGCCGGCCGCGTCGAGGACGACGTGGAACCGGCAGACGCCGGAGTCCTGTTCGGCGAGCAGGGCGGCGTGGCGGGCCGGGAACTCGGCGAAGTAGGCGTCGCCGCGGTCCGGAACGGTCCGCGCGAACCAGGCGCGGTTGGCGCGCTCGAAGGCCAGCAGGGCGTCGGCGTGGTCCGGGCGGAGGCGCTCCAGGTTCAGCATGCGGCCAGTCTGGCCCGCAGGGCTTCGGCGAGCCAGGCGAATACCGCCCGCAGCCTCTCCGGCGCCCCTCTAAGGTCGTGGGCATGAGCGACATTCAGAACGGGGCCCTGATCCGCGTGCTGCTCGCCGAGGACCAGGGGATGGTCCGGGAGGCGCTGGCGGCGCTGCTCGGGCTGGAGGGGGACATCGACGTCGTCGCGCAGGTGGGGCGAGGGGACGAGGTGGTGGCGGCGGTGCTGGCGCACGAGGTGCAGGTGGCCGTGCTGGACATCGAGATGCCGGGGATGACGGGCATCGAGGCGGCCGCTGAGCTGCGCCGGAACGCGCCGGGGACGAGGGTGGTGATCGCGACGACCTTCGGTCGGCCGGGGTACCTGCGGCGGGCGATGGAGTCGGGGGCGGACGCGTTCCTGGTGAAGGACGCGCCGGCCTCGGAGCTGGCGGAGGCGATCCGCCGGGTGCTGCGCGGGGAGCGGGTGATCGATCCGGTGCTGGCGGCGGCCGCGCTGGCGGAGGGGGCGAACCCGCTGACGGCGCGCGAGCGGGACGTGCTGGGCGCGGCGGCGGACGGGGCGGTGAACGCGGACATCGCGCGGCGGCTGCACCTGTCGGAGGGGACGGTCCGCAACTACCTGTCGATGGCGATCCAGAAGACCGAGGCCCGCAACCGCACCGAGGCGGTGCGGATCGCCCGGGAGAAGGGCTGGCTCTGAGCGCGCCCCCGGCCGGCTCCGAGCGCGCTCCCGACTGGCTCCGAGCGCGTTCCCGGGCGGTCGTCAGTTGAGCCGGTGCCGGGCGGCCCGGGCCTCCTGGCGGACCTTGGCGGCGGTGTCGGGGTCGAAGGTGTCGAGGATCTGCGCGAAGGCGTCCATCTCGGCCGAGCCGCCGAGGAAGTCGCCGGTGCGGACGAGGAGTTCGGCGCGTTCGAGGCGGAGCTGGGCGGGATGGCGGGGCAGTAGGAGGGCGAGTTCGGTGGCCCAGAGCTGGGTGCGGGCGTGTTCGGGGCGGTCGGCGGCCCAGGCGCGGATGTTGCCGAGCACGCGCAGCACGAGGTCGAGCGGCTGGGCGGGGGTGAGCAGGTCGGGGCTGAACTCCTGCCCGGCGCCGCGGACCAGGCGCTCGGCGTCGTCCGGGTCGAGCAGCCGCCCGCCGTGGAAGGGGTCGGCGAGCACGTACTCGTCGCCGCCGCCCGGCCCTCCGACGGCGACGATGACGTGGCCGGGCAGCGCGATGCCGTGGACGGCGAGCCCGGCCCGCCGCCCGACCGCCATCCACACTAGGGACAGCATGATCGGCAGTCCGCGCCGCCGCCGCAGCACGTCGGGCAGCAGCGAGGATTCGAGCCGCCGGTAGTCGGACTGCCGCCCGTGGAAGCGTTCCCGCCCGCCGAGGACGGCGGCGAGCAGGGCGGCGGTCTCCTCCGGGCCGGCGGGGGCGCGTTCGGCGACGGCGAGCCGGACGGCGCTCGCGTGCCGGTCGAGGGCGGCCTCGCAAGCGGCGAGCAGGGCGTCCACGCTGGGCGGTTCCCCGGGGTCGTCCGGGTCGAGGACCGGGCCGTGTTCGGCGGCGGCGAGCAGGCAGAGCAGCACCGGGTCGGGATGCTCGGCGCGGGCGGCGGTCCGGAAGCGGTCTCTGCTCTGCTCGGTCACGGTGACGGCGACGGCTTTCGTACGGCGGGCGGGCGGGCAAAGGCGGGCGAGGAGCGGCGGGCGGGCGGGCAAAGGCGGGCGAGGAGCGGCGGGCGGGCGGGCGGGGCGGCGGTGCGGGCGGGCGGTGCTACCCCTGGGGGAGAAGGGCGTAGTGGTAAGTGTGACTGGTCGTGAAGCCGAGTCCGTCATAGAGCGCGATCGCCCCGGTGTTGTCCGCCTCGACCTGGAGGTACCCGCCGGTCGCCCCCTCCTCGGCGGCCCGGGCGGCGAGCACCGCCATGACGGTCGTGGCCAGCCCGGCCCGCCGGGCGTACGGCGCGACCTCGATCGCGCCGAAGCAGGCCCAGGGCCCGTCGATGACGCAGCGTCCGATCGCCAGCGGCGGCTGTCCGGGGGCGCCCGGCACGGTGGCGAACCAGACCGACGGCCCGCCATGCAGCACCTGCCGGGCGGCCTGCTCCAGCGCCTCGTCCTCGCCGACCCGGCGGTAGAGCGAGAGCCAGGCCGGGTCGGCGGTCCGGGCGAGCCGGACCCGCTCGGGCCCGGAGCCGGTCCGGGCGAGCCCGGCCAGCGGGGCGGTACGCACCAGGGTGGGCGCGTAGCCGGCGCCCAGCCGGTCGAGCTCGGCCCGCAGCTCGTCCGGCGAGCCCGGGGTGATCACCTCGACGTACGCGGGAAGGCCGCGCGCCGCGTACCAGCGGCGGACGGCGGCGAGCGCGTCGGGCAGCGGCAGTCCGGGGTCGCCGAGCGCCTGGACGGAGTTGGCGCGCCGGGTGAACCCGGCCGAGGCGCGCAGCGTCCACGCGCCGAGCGGCTCCTGTTCGACGGCGGGCCAGCCGCGGGCCGCGATCCGCTGGAGCTCGACGGGTGTGGCGGCGGGCAGCGGCGCGCGCCGGGCCGGGAAGAGCGGCACGACCTTGCCCGCGACCAGCAGCTTCTCGGCGAAGGAGACGGGGTCGCCGGTCCGCGGGGCGACCGTCAGTCCATGATCGTCCCACGATGTGAGCACGCCGATCGAATCCCGGAACACCGGACGGTCGTCCACGAACCCCGAGAGGCGGCGGACGGACACGCGTCGTCCCACGTCAGAGCGATCTATCCGGACCTCCGGACGGTCCTGGGCCGGGCCGCCTGCCGTCATCTGGGCACCTCCTGTGCATTTGCGGTCTCCGACCCGCGATACTAGGGGCGGGCATCGACGACGCCGCGCTCACCGCGCACGCGAGCAGAACAGAACGGGCCGCCACGGCCCTTCCGAGGAGGAACGACAGCGTGACCTACGTCATCGCGCAGCCTTGTGTCGACGTGAAGGACAAGGCGTGCATCGAAGAGTGCCCGGTTGACTGCATCTACGAGGGCGAGCGATCGCTCTACATCCACCCGGATGAGTGTGTCGACTGTGGCGCTTGCGAGCCGGTCTGCCCGGTCGAGGCGATCTTCTACGAGGACGACACCCCGGAGGAGTGGAAGGACTACTACAAGGCGAACGTCGAGTTCTTCGACGATCTGGGTTCGCCCGGTGGCGCCTCGAAGCTGGGTCTGATCGAGCGCGACCACCCCTTCATCGCCGCTCTGCCGCCGCAGAACGCCGACCACTGACGATCGGTGGCATCTGAGCTGTGAACACCAACAGCACGCGCGCGCCGTTCCCGGGTCACCCGGGGGCGGCGCGCCGCGTTTCCGACCTCCTGCCGGTCTTCCCCTGGGACAAGCTGGAGCCGTACAAGGCGACCGCGCTGGCCCACCCGGGCGGTCTCTGCGACTTCTCGGTGGGCACCCCGGTGGACCCGGTCCCCGAGGTGATCCAGAAGGCGCTGGCCGCCGCCACCGACACGCCGGGCTACCCGACGGTGTGGGGCCCGGTGGAGCTGCGCGAGGCGATCGCCGGCTGGCTGCACCGCCGCTGCGGCGCCGAGATCGGCCCGCAGGCCGTGCTGCCGACCGTCGGCTCCAAGGAGCTGGTGGCCTGGCTGCCGACCCAGCTCGGCCTCGGCCCGGGCGACCAGGTCGCCTACCCGCGGCTG
Organism: Kitasatospora sp. NPDC127121; assembly: GCF_042677305.1. Lineage (NCBI taxonomy): Bacteria > Bacillati > Actinomycetota > Actinomycetes > Kitasatosporales > Streptomycetaceae > Kitasatospora > Kitasatospora sp. NPDC127121. The sequence continues at coordinate 8,806 of NZ_JBHXTQ010000040.1, forward strand.
GCCTACCCGACGTACGAGGTGGGCGCGCGGCTGTGCGGCGCGGAGCCGGTCGAGTACGACTCGGTGGACGAGCTGGACGGTTCGCGGGTGCGCCTGCTCTGGGTGAACTCGCCGTCCAACCCGACCGGCCGGGTGCTCGGCGGGGACGAGCTGCGCCGGGCGGTCGCCTGGGCCCGGGAGCACGGGGCGCTGCTGGTCAGCGACGAGTGCTACCTGGAGCTGGGCTGGTCCGCCGAGCCGGTCTCGGTCCTGCACCCGGACGTCTGCGGCGAGGGCCACGAGGGCCTGCTGGCCGTCCACTCGCTCTCCAAGCGCTCCAACCTGGCCGGCTACCGCGCCTCCTTCGTGGCGGGTGACCCGGTGGTGGTCAGGGAGCTGCTGGAGGTCCGCAAGCACGGCGGCATGATCGTGCCGGCGCCGGTCCAGGCGGCGACGATCGCGGCGCTGTCGGACGACGCGCACGTGGCGGAGCAGCGGGAGCGGTACGCGGCCCGGCGCTCGGCGCTGCGGGCGGCGCTGGAGGCGTACGGCTTCCGGGTCGAGCACTCGCAGGCGAGCCTCTACCTGTGGGTGACGCAGGACCGCCCGTGCTGGGAGACCGTGGCCGAACTGGCCGCACTGGGCATCCTGGTGGCGCCCGGTGACTTCTACGGGCCGGCCGGCGAGCGCTTCGTCCGGGTCGCGTTCACCGCGACCGACGAGCGGGTGGCCGCGGCCGTGGAGCGGCTGAACGCGGCCCGCTGACCGACGCCGAAGGGGCCGGTGTTCCGAACGGAACACCGGCCCCTTCGCCGTACCCGGGGCGGGTTACAGCGGCAGGCCGCTGATGCTGCCGCCGTTCACGCCGCCCAGCAGGCCGCCGATCGGGCCGAGCGCGCCGGTGAGGCCGGACAGCGGGTTGTTCGGGCCGAGGTCGGCGCCGCCGAGGCGGTTGGCCGAGCCGTGCTCGGCCAGGCCCAGGACGTCGGTGGCGGGCAGGGCGGGCAGCGCGCGCGCGACGGAGCCGAGCGGCAGCGCGTCGGTGACGGCGTTGGTGCCGGGGACGGCGCCGGCGAGCTTGTCGGCGCCGGGCAGGCCCTTGGCGATGGAGCCGGTCTGGGCGAGCCCGCCGACCGGGCTGGCCGCGGCGCTGCGGGTGCCGACGCCCTTGCCGGTGACGGCCTCGCCGAGCTTGCCGGCCAGTGCGGAGGCGACCTTCGGGGTGACGGCGGAGAGCTGGCCGGTGGTGGCGGCGGTCTGGTCGACCGGGGCGGTCAGCGAGCTGGCCTTCTCGTTCGCCTCGGGGAGCTGGTGGGCGACGATGTTGCCGGCGGCGTCGGCGGAGGCCGGTACGCCCGCGGCGACGGTGGCGGCGCCGGTGCTGCCGGCGGCCTGGCCCAGCTGGTGGGTGGTGTGCTGGAGGGTGGAACCGGTGTCGGTGTTGGTCAGCTGGCCCAGCGGCGCGACCAGGTCGCTCTTGGGCAGCAGGGCGTCGCCGCCCAGGGCGGACGCGGAGCCGGCCGCGACCAGCGGGGTCGCGCCGGCCGCCACGAGCAGCGCGGCGCTGGCGATCCGTCGCGTGAGGGGGTGAGACATGGGGCTCCTCGGAGGGTCTGGGTCCGTCACGTCCGCCGGGCGGACTGACGGTGTTACCGCTTGAGGAGCCAGAAGGTTTCGGCCTGGATCAGGAAAGTGTCTGACCGACCATCGGATCGTAGGACCGGCGTGACGGCGCCTGGCGGGCCCGTACGGCCCCCGTGGACCCGGCCCCGGGCAAGGGGAGTGACGGTTCTCCAGCGGGGCCGCCACGGCGGGCTCCCGGTCCACCGCGGTTGACCGGGTTCACCCGTCCGGCGGCCACCCGAACGTCGGTTCGTCAGCCCTTGTCGGACGTGGCGAGGGTGACCTGAACGAGCTTGGTCGACGTCCCGGAGGTCTGCGACTGCCAGCCGTCCTCCGACTTGGCCTTGCGCCAGATCTTCCCGTCGTAGGCGACCGTCGCGATGCCCAGCTGCTGGGCCTGGGCGACCGCCCAGTGGGCGACCTCCCAGCCGCTCGCCCGCTCGGCGGTGATCCCGCCGTCGGCTCCGTCGGCCGAGGAGGTCAGCGCGGCGGCGGACGGGTCCGGGGTGAGCGAGACCGCGTTCTCGGCGCCCTTGATGGTCGAGGCGTACCCGGTGGCCGGGGTCACGGTGCGGCCGAACTCGCGGCGCACCCGGTCGGACAGCACCTGGGCCCGGTCCGCGGCGGTGGGCTGGGAGGCGGCCGGGGAGACGGAGGCACTCGCCGTGGGGGAGGACGAGTCGGCCGGATCCGGCTTGGCGTAATCGCGCACCACGCAGGAGAACGAACCGGGCTCCCGGCCGGCCAGCGCCGAGGTGAGCAGCGTCGCCTTGGTCTCGTGCTTGGCGTACGCCTGCGGGTAGCCGCTCTTCTGCACGGCCTGGGCCGCGTCGGTCAGCGGCAGCCGGGTGTAGCCGGGCACCTTGACCAGGCCGTCCAGGAACTTGTTGGTCGCGTAGACCGGGTCCCCGATCTGCTGCGCCGTGCCCCAGCCCATCGAGGGCCGCTGCTGGAAGAGGCCGATCGAGTCCCGGTCGCCGCCCGCGAGGTTGCGCAGCTTGGACTCCTGCATCGCGGTGGCCAGCGAGATCGCCGTCGCCCGGTCCGGCAGCCCGCGCGAGCGCGCCACCGCGGCGATCGTCGCGGCGTTGGCCGCCTGCGGGAGCTCCAGCGTGCCGCTGCCGGCCGCGGTCTTCACCGTGCAGCCCTCGGGCTCGCCCTGCTTGAAGCCGAACCACCAGATGCCGACCACGGCCAGTCCCGCGACCAGCGCGAGGCCGAGCAGGCCGACGATCACGAGCAACAGCGCGCGCAGTGGACCGCGGCGGGGGGGCGCCAACTCCTCGCCCAGCTCCTCGCCGCTCTTTCTCCTGGCCACCGTCGCCCCTCTCGCGCCTTGCTTCTTGATCCGACACCGTACCCACTCGGACGGGTGTGCGGCGCCACCCGGTTGCGGTTACCCGCCCGCTCGCTCCGGGGCGGGCCGCCGCGTCCCGCGTCACGCAAGCGCCACGCGGGGCGCACACCCCGCGGACTAGGCTGGCGCCATGAGCAGCCCGAACCCGACGCCCCTGGACCTCACCCTCGACGGCGGCGCGCTGACCGCCCGGCTCGTCGACTTCCCGTCGGTGAGCGGCGACGAGCAGGCGCTCGCCGACGCCGTGGAGACCGCGCTGCGCGGCTACCCGCACCTGACCGTGGACCGGTACGGCAACAACGTGGTCGCCCGCACCACCCTCGGCCGCCCCGAGCGCGTCCTGCTCGCCGGCCACCTGGACACCGTGCCGATCGCCGACAACGTGCCCTCCCACGTCGAGGGGGACCTGCTCTACGGCTGCGGCACCTCGGACATGAAGTCCGGCGTCGCCGTCCAGCTGCGGCTCGCCGCCACCCTGCCCGAGCCCAACCGCGACCTCACCTTCGTGTTCTACGACTGCGAGGAGGTGGAGGCCCACCGCAACGGCCTCGGCCACCTCGCCAGGGAGCGCCCGGACTGGCTGGCCGCCGACTTCGCGGTGCTGATGGAGCCGAGCGGCGCGGTCGTCGAGGGCGGTTGCCAGGGCACCCTGCGGGCGCAGATCCGGCTCACCGGCGTGCGCGCGCACTCGGCCCGCAGCTGGCTCGGTGACAACGCCATCCACCACGCCGCCGAGGTGCTCACCCGGCTCGCGGACTACCGGCCGCGCCGGGTGGAGATCGACGGACTGGAGTACCGGGAGGGCCTGAACGCCGTCCGGATCGACGGCGGCGTGGCCGGCAACGTCATCCCGGACGAGTGCGTCGTGACGGTCAACTTCCGCTACGCGCCGGACCGCAGCGAGGCGGAGGCGGAGAAGCACGTGCGCGAGGTCTTCGACGGCTTCGAGCTGACCGTCACCGACTTCGCCCCGGGCGCGCTGCCCGGGCTCGCCCAGCCGGCCGCCCAGGCCTTCCTGGAGGCCACCGGCGGCCAGGCCCGGGCCAAGTTCGGCTGGACCGACGTCGCCCGGTTCAGCGCGCTGGGCGTTCCGGCGGTCAACTACGGCCCCGGTGACCCGAACCTCGCGCACAAGCGGGAGGAGCACTGCTCGCTGAGCGCCATCGCGGAGACCGAGGACCGGCTGAGGACCTGGCTGACCAGCTGAGGTGCCGCTCCGATGATCGGCCGGTCCGACCGGCCGATCATCGGCTGAGCGCCATCTTCCGGTCGCCCAACCGACCTTCCCCTGTTGCCTGAAAACCGGGATCACCGGACGTAGGGTTTCGTCATGACAGGCACAGGAGACGAGAAGCACTACGGACACGGCCCCGAGCAGGTCGGCGTGCCGCGGAAGAAGAAGGCCTGGCCCGAGAAGCAGAAGGGCCCGGTGCTGGTGCGCCGGGACCAGGTCGGCACGAGCACCACGGACCAGCGGCTGCTGGACACCACCGGCCCGACCGACTGGCTGCACACCGATCCGTGGCGGGTGCTGCGGATCACCTCCGAGTTCGTCGAGGGCTTCGGCGCCCTCGCCGAACTCCCGCCCGCGATCAGCGTCTTCGGCTCCGCCCGGACCCCGGCCGACTCGCCCGAGTACGAGGCCGGCGTGGCCATCGGCCGGGCCCTCGCCGAGGCCGGCTACGCGGTGATCACCGGCGGCGGCCCGGGTGCCATGGAGGCCGCCAACCGCGGCGCCTCCGAGGCCGGCGGCCTCAGCGTCGGCCTCGGCATCGAGCTGCCCTTCGAGCAGGGCCTCAACGAGTTCGTCGACCTCGGGCTGAACTTCCGTTACTTCTTCGTCCGCAAGACGATGTTCGTGAAGTACGCCCAGGGTTTCGTGGTCCTGCCCGGCGGGCTCGGCACGCTGGACGAGCTGTTCGAGGCGCTCACCCTGGTGCAGACGAAGAAGGTCACCCGCTTCCCGGTGATCCTCTTCGGCAGCGCGTACTGGGGCGGCCTCTACGAGTGGCTGAAGAACACCCTGGTCGCGCAGGGCAAGGCGGCCCCGCACGACCTGGAGCTGTTCCACATCACCGACGAGATCGACGAGGTCATGAAGATCCTCGCCGACACCCGCCGGCCGACCAACCAGATTTAGGCCCCGGGCCCTCCGGGCCGCCTACGCCAGCCCCCGGCGGGCGACCGCCGGGGGGCGGGTGCCCCGGATCGAGGCGACCATGTCCAGCACCTGGCGGGTCTCCGCGACCTGGTGGACCCGGTAGACCTGTGCGCCCAGCCAGGCCGAGACCGCGGTGGTGGCCAGGGTGCCGAGCAGCCGCTCGTTCACCGGCCGGTCCAGCGTCTCGCCGACGAAGTCCTTGTTGGACAGCGAGACCAGCACCGGGAAGCCGGTCGCGGTCATCTCCGGCAGCCGCCGGGTGGCCTCCAGCGAGTGCCGGGTGTTCTTGCCGAAGTCGTGCCCCGGGTCGATGATCACCGCGTCCCGCCGCACGCCCAGCTCCACCGCCCGCTCGGCCAGCCCGACGGTCACCCGCAGGATGTCCGCCATCACGTCCTGGTAGCCGACCCGGTGCGGCCGGGTGCGCGGCTCGGCGCCGCCCGCGTGCGTGCAGACCAGCCCGACGTCGTGGCGCGCGGCCACCTCGGCGAGCTTCGGGTCCACCCCGCCCCAGGCGTCGTTCAGCAGGTCGGCGCCCACCTCGCAGACGGCCTCGCCGACCTCGTGCCGCCAGGTGTCGACGCTGATCACGGCCTCCGGGTGGCGCTTGCGCAACTCGGCGACGAAGGGCACGGTGCGCCGCAGTTCCTCCTCCACCGTGACCTCGTCACCGGGCCCGGCCTTCACCCCGCCGATGTCCAGGATCGCCGCGCCCTCGGCCATCGCGCGGTCGGCGGCGGCGAACGCGGCCTCGTCCGCGAAGGTCGCCCCCTTGTCGAAGAACGAGTCCGGCGTCCGGTTGACGATCGCCATGATCACCAGCTCGTCGTCACCGAATTCCCGCGGTCCCAGGCGCAGTGCCACCGATGTCTCCTCCACAGCTGCTGCGGGTGCGATGATGGCCCCCGGCCTCACAGGGACCATGCTGTCATGATCAGTTTGGTCGGGGGCACTTCGCAGCAGGCCGGCCGGGAGTTCGGGAGGACAGCTCGTGTTCTGGGTGATCGTGGTCGCCATGGCCGTGGTGGTCGGCGGCGCCGCGCTGGTGGCGCTCGGCGGGGGCGGCTCGATGCCGGAGGCGGTGCAGGACCGCCTCGCGGCCCGGCTGCCGCAGGACCGTCCGCTGAGCAAGGCGGACGTCGACGACCTGCGGCTGCCGATGGCCGTCCGCGGCTACCGGATGGACGAGGTCGACGACGTCCTGGACCGCCTCGGCGCCGAACTCGCCTACCGCGACTCGCGGATCGCCGAACTGGAGGCCGCCGGCCACCTGCGCGGCGCGGTCGAGGCGACCGACGGCCCGGACGCCGGCGCCGAACCGCTGCCCGGCCTGGAGGAGTTCGCGAAGGTGGTCGAGCCGGCCGTCGCGCTCACCAAGGAGCGGCCCGAGCAGGAGCGGCCCGAGGACGCGAAACCGGTGAACGACCGGTGACCGCCCTCACCGAGGGCGCGGTGCTCGGCGCGGACGGCCTGCGCCGCTGCGCCTGGGGCGAGTCGACCGACGACTACCGGGCCTACCACGACACCGAGTGGGGCCGTCCGGTGCACGGCGACGACGCCCTGTTCGAGCGGGTCTGCCTGGAGGCGTTCCAGTCCGGGCTGTCCTGGCTGACCATCCTGCGCCGCCGGGAGGGCTTCCGGGCCGCGTTCGCCGGCTTCGGGATCGCCGAGGTCGCCGAGTTCGGCGAGGCGGACGTGGAGCGGCTGCTCGCCGACACCGGCATCATCCGCAACCGGGCCAAGATCCAGGCCGCCATCGCCAACGCCCGGGTCGCCCGCGACCTGGACGGCGGGCTGGACGCGCTGATCTGGCAGTTCGCCGGAGCCCCGGACCGGCCGGCCCCCCGCACGATGGGGGAGGTGCCGGCCGTCACGCCCGAGTCGACCGCGCTCGCGAAGGCCCTGAAGAAGGAGGGCTTCCGCTTCGTCGGCCCGACCACCGCCTACGCCCTGATGCAGGCCTGCGGCCTGGTCGACGACCACCTGGCGGACTGCCACGTCCGCACCGCGCGCCCGGTCTGACCGGTCGGGCAGGAAACCCTGGGACCCGCCCTAGCGGCCCAGGTACTGCGGCTTCTCCTTGGCGATGAAGGCGCGGACCGCGATCCGGTGGTCCTCGCTCTCGCCGGCCAGGGTCTGCAGCTCGTCCTCCTTGTCGAGCAGTTCGTCCAGCGAGTGCGAGGCGCCGTACGCCAGCGACTCCTTGATGGCGCCGTAGGCCACCGTGGGGCCTGCGGCCAGCTCCTGGGCGAAGGCCCGCGCGGTGGCGGCGAGCTCCTCGGCCGGCACCACCCTGGTGGCCAGGCCCAGCTCCAGCGCCTCGGCGGCCTTGACCGTCCGGGGCAGCATCAGCAGCTCCGTGGCCCTGGCGTGCCCGACCAGCCGGGGCAGCGTCCAGGAGGCGCCCGAGTCGGCGGTCAGGGCGATCCCGGCGAAGGCGGTGTTGAAGCCGGCCCGGTCGGAGAGGACCCGGAAGTCGCAGGCGAAGGCCAGCGAGGCGCCCGCGCCGGCCGCCACCCCGCCGACCGCGGCGACGGTCGGCTTGCGCATCCCGGCCAGCGCCCGCACCAGCGGGTTGTAGTGCTCGGCGACGGTGCGCAGCGCGCCCTCGCCGGTCTCGTCGGCCCGCTTCAGCATCGTCAGGTGCTCGTTCAGGTCCTGCCCGACGCAGAACGCGCGCTCGCCGGCCCCGGTCAGCAGCACCGCCCGCGCCGCCGGGTCCGCGGCCGCGGCGGCCACGGCGTCCCGCAGTGCGATCTTGGTCGCTACGTCGAGGGCGTTCATCGCCTCCGGGCGGTTGATGGTGATGACGGCCAGGCCGCCGTCCAGCTCGTACAGCACGGAATCGGACATGGGCGAGGGCTCCCCGGTGGTCGGCTCGGTGTCGGTCGAGTGCCAGGATGCCGGAGCGGACGGCCGGGTGGGGAGTGTGAGGTATCGCACCTTTCGACGGCCCGCGCACCGCCGCCACGCCGGGGCTTATGACGGCAATTGCGGCGCTTGGGGGCGGTCCGGCCGATGTTGCACCGAGAGTGATGTTGGTCATCAGCCCGTGGCATGCGGGATAATGGCTTCCGATCAATGCGTTCGATACCGGCGGTGGACGGACTGCCGGTGCGTAGCTGAGCGGTTGCAGGAAGGGGAACGAGCATGGCGGCCATGAAGCCGCGGACGGGTGACGGCCCGCTCGAAGTCACCAAAGAGGGACGGGGCATCATCATGCGCGTTCCGCTCGAAGGCGGCGGACGCCTTGTGGTGGAGCTCACACCTGACGAGGCCGACGCCCTCGGCGAGGCCCTGAAGAAGGCCTGCGGCTGACCGCAGCGGGTGCTCGTCATCTCCTGGAGATGTGCTGCCGGGCCCGGGTACGACGTCATGTCGGCCCGGGCCCCGCGGCGTTTGGGGCCCTGCGGCGTTCAAGGGCCCGGCGCGTCAGGCGCCCGGCGGCCGCGGCCTGAGGCGGCGGGACCGCCACCTGACGGTCCCACTGCCTGACGGCCCTGCCGCTCGACGGTCCTACCGTTTGATGGCGCAGAGCAGCCCGTCCGAGACCGGCAGCAGCGCCGGCAGCAGCGCCTCGCTCTCCCGGACGTCCCGGACCAGGTCGCGCACCGCGCCCGTCTGGGGGTCCTGCAGCTCCGGCTCGGCCAGCCGGCCCTCCTGGAACACCCCCTCGAAGCAGACCATCCCGCCCGGCCGCAGCAGCCGCAGCGACTCCAGCAGGTACTCCCGGGACTCGGCCGGGTCGCCGTCGCAGAACACCAGGTCGTACTGGCCGTCGGCGAGCCGGGGCAGCACCTCCAGCGCCCGGCCCGGTATGAACCGCGAGCGGTTGGCCGCGAATCCGGCCGCGTGGTACGCCTCGCGGGCCAGCTGCTGGCGCACCGGTTCGGAGTCCACCGTGGTGAGCACGCCGTCCGGCCGCATGCCGCGCAGCAGGTAGACCCCGGAGACGCCCGTCCCGGTGCCGATCTCGGCCACCGCCTTGGCGTCCAGTGCCGCGGCCAGCAGCCGCAGGCACGCCCCGCCGCTGGGCCCGATCGCCCGTATCCCGGTGCGCGCGGACTGCGCCCGGGCGTAGGTCAGCACCGCGTCCTCGCCGACGTAGGTGTCGGCGAGGGCCACACGCTCGGGCCCGAACTCGCTGATGGCTGCCTCTTTCGGAGCCCCGGGTTACGGCCCGGTGCCGAGGGAAGTCGATATTTCCTGGCACAGATTACTGGCCGACCGGGAACCGCGTACGGCGGCGGGCCGTTGTCACGAAGGACCGGGTACGGGAGACCTCCCGGGCACTTTTATCCGGGCTTGACGGGTGAGGTGGATATGGTGGTGGCCCTGCTGGGCAGAAGAGCCGACCGAGGAGGTGTGGCCGAGGGCGACGTCCCCGTGCGGCGGCACTCCCGCTGCACCGCGTCGGCCCGTACGCCGAAGCCCGTGATGAACCAGCCTGCGCACTCCGACCTGGACCAGCCCGCCGCCGCAACGCCGGCCGCCGGTACCACCGAGGCCCCCGCCCTCGCGACCTTCACCGAGGGCCCCGACGCGCAGACCTGGACTCCGCCCTCCTGGGAGGAGATCGTCGAGGCGCACAGCGCCCGGGTCTACCGCCTCGCGTACCGCCTGACGGGCAACCAGCACGACGCCGAGGACCTCACCCAGGAGGTCTTCGTCCGGGTGTTCCGTTCGCTGTCCACCTACACCCCCGGCACGTTCGAGGGCTGGCTGCACCGGATCACCACCAACCTGTTCCTGGACATGGTCCGCCGCCGCCAGCGCATCCGCTTCGACGCGCTCGGCGAGGACGCGGCCGAGCGGCTCGCCTCCCGCGAGCCCAGCCCGGCCCAGCACTTCAGCGACACCCACTTCGACGCCGACGTGCAGCACGCCCTGGACACCCTCGCCCCGGAGTTCCGCGCCGCCGTGGTGCTCTGCGACATCGAGGGGCTGTCCTACGAGGAGATCGCCGCCACGCTGGGCGTCAAGCTCGGCACCGTCCGCAGCCGCATCCACCGCGGCCGCTCGCACCTGCGCGCCGCGCTCAAGCACCGTGCCCCCGGCTCGGCCCCCGGGCGCGAGCGCCGCGGCGGCTCGGAGGAGCCGGTGCCGGTCGGCGCCGCCGTCGAGGGCGCGCTCGCGCCGGGTGTGCGCGGACGGAGGCGATCGTGAGCGGAACCGGCCGGTCCGGGCCGGGCCAGCCGGACCCGTCCGGCCGGTCGGCGGCCAGGCGGGGCTGGGCCCTGCCCGGCCGCCGCGGCGGCGACGAACCGGGCGAGCCCGTCCTGCCCGCGCTCCCGCTGCCGGGCGAGACGGCGCTGCGCGCGGTGCCGGTGCGCCCCGCCGAGCCGGCCGCCGAGGAGCACCACCTCGGTGAGCGCCTCTCCGCGTTCCTGGACGGCGAACTCGGCCACGACTCGCGCGATCGCGTCCAGGCCCACCTGGCGACCTGCCCGCAGTGCCTCGCCGAGGTCGACGCGGGCCGGGCCGTCAAGCACCTGCTGACCCGCACCGGCACCCCCGGGCCGTCCTCCGGCCTGATGGCCCGGCTGATGGCCGTCGGGGCCCTGCCGGCGGACGATCCGGCGGACGCCGACTGGCCCGTCGGGCGCGGCAGCCGCGGTGACGACGACGACCTGCCCGGCGGCGGGGTCGCGGCCGGCGGCACGCTCGGCGGCAGCCGGCTCACCGGCGGCTCCTTCGGCCGCGGCGCTGGCGCCTCCTTCGGCACGGGCGCGCTCGGCGCCGACACCCCGGTGCCCGGGGTCGACCCGCGGGCGTTCGGGCGCGGCGGCGCGGTGCTGCGGCCCCTGATGGGCCGGCGCAACGGCCGCCCCGAGGCCGCGGCCCGCCCCGAGAGCCCCGCCCGGCCCCGCCAGGCCGCCGCCTCCGTACGCTCCGCCGCGCCGCGCGGGCGCCGCTTCGTCTTCGCCGCCGCGGGCGCCTTCTCGGTCGCCGCGGTCACGCTCGGCGGGGTCGGCGGCCTCAGCGCGCAGAGCGAGGACCAGCACGGCAACCCGGTCAGCACGGTCGGCAACAGCGGCGGCACGGGCCGCGGCGGGGGCCTGGTCCCGATGACCGCGCAGATCCCGGTGGACTTCCCGGCCCACCCCGTCGCCGCGACCCGCGACGCGACGCCGCCGCCGGCCGCGGAGCGAAACTCGGGCGGCCTGCCCGCACTGCGCCAGCAGACCCGCTAGGCCCTGTCCGGGCCTGGAGCGCCGCTCGCGCCCCGGTCGCGACGATCTCGGCCATCGGCAGGTCTTTACCACGGCTTCATCGCAGCGTGGACCATGGACCCGCCGATGGCCATTACCCTGTAGGGACCGTCGTCCGACGAGCTAGGGAGCTTAGGTGTTCAGCGATGTAGGCGGGCTGGAGATCCTGACCCTGGCCGTGATGGCGATCATCATCTTCGGCCCCGACAAGCTCCCGAAGCTGATCCAGGACACCATGGGCTTCATCCGGAAGGTCCGTTCCTTCGCCGACAACGCGAAGGAGGACATCCGCAGCGAGCTGGGCCCCGAGTTCAAGGACTTCGAGTTCGAGGACCTGAACCCCAAGACCTTCGTCCGCAAGCAGCTCCTGGGCGACGAAGAGGACCCGCTGGGCCTCAAGGAGATGAAGGACTCGCTCGACATCCGCTCCGTCCTGGACGACAAGCCGGCGGCGCCGGTGAACGGCCGCAACGGCAGCGTCAGCTTCGAGAAGGCCGCCGCCCCGGTGGCGGCCTCCACCGGGGCGCCGTTGCAGCCCGGCGAGCGGCCCCCGTTCGACCCCGACGCGACCTGACCGGCCCCCGGTCACGCCCCGTACGACCACGCCACCGCCCCGCCCGGCCGCCCGGCTGAGCGGGGCGGCGGCGTGTGCGCCGCTATTGTGCTGATTGTTCCCGCTGAGCCGTCCGTCACATTCCGCGCTGTCGCGGACCAGGAACGGCTCCCGGGAACGCCGCGGTACGCCACGATGGGAGCGCGCCACGGCAGGCAAACGTGTGTTTGAGGAGGCCCGGGGATGGACGCGACGAGTCAGGCGGTGGGGACGACGGCCACGGCCGGCGGACCGGTGGTCGGCGGACAGGCCGGCCCGGCGGACCCGCTGGTGCCCTACCTGTCCGCCGACTTCCCCTGGTACGGCCTGGACGACGGCTGGACCGGCCGCCGCTACCTGATGCAGGCCGGCGCCGGAGGCCCCCGGGCCGGGGCGCCCGGCAGCGTCGACTACGGCAGCCTCGGCCACGGCGAGGAGCCGGCCAGGCAGTACGAGCCGCGCGACATGCGCAGGTTCGCGGTCGTGGTCACGGTGGCCCGCCGGGACAGCCGCCGCAGCGCCGACAACACCGGCACCCTGGAGGCGACCTCCGCCTCCTCCGCCGCCTGGCTGGCAGGCTCGGGCCTGCTCGCCTCGACCTGGCCCGGCCAGCTCGACCGCGCGCTGCGCCAGGACTGGCTGGACCAGCAGAGCACCCTCGCGTGGGACCTCGCCGACGACCTGGCCGGCCCCGGCTGGTCCACCCTCAGCCTCCCGGTGAACGGCCTGCCGCAGCCCTTCCGCTACCGCGAGTCCGAGTACGGCTGGGTGCTCGCCGGCGAGGCCCCCGGCGTCCTGCTCGGCGCCTACGGCCGCGGCGTCAGCGCCTACGGCGCCGGCTTCGCCACCGCGCCCGACCTGACCGCCTACACCCGCCCGTAGGGCGCGAGGACGCCGAGCACGCCGAAGGGGCCGGGTGGTCGAACCACCCGGCCCCTTCGGCGACGCGTCGTCAGAACTTGTTCTTCGGGGTCAGCCCGAGGGAGAGCCCGGAGAGGCCGCGCTGGCGGCCGCCGAGCTTGCCGGCGACGGCGCGCAGGGCGGCGCCGGCCGGGGAGTCGGGGGCGGCGAGCACGACCGGGCGGCCGTCGTCGCCGCCCTCGCGCAGGCGCACGTCGATCGGGATCGAGCCGAGCACCGGGACGGTCGCGCCGACGGTGCGGGTGAGCGCGTCCGCGACGGTCTGGCCGCCGCCGGTGCCGAAGACGTCGATCATCTCGTCGCAGTGCGGGCACGGCATGCCGGACATGTTCTCGATCACGCCGACGATCTTCTGGTGGGTCTGCACCGCGATGGTGCCGGCCCGCTCGGCCACCTCGGCGGCGGCCATCTGCGGGGTGGTGACGATCAGGATCTCCGCGTTGGGAACCAGCTGGGCCACCGAGATCGCGATGTCGCCGGTGCCGGGCGGCAGGTCCAGCAGCAGGACGTCCAGGTCGCCCCAGTAGACGTCGGCGAGGAACTGCTGGAGCGCGCGGTGCAGCATCGGGCCGCGCCAGACCACCGGGGCGTTGCCCGGGGTGAACATGCCGATCGAGATGACCTTCACGCCGTGCGACTGCGGCGGCATGATCATGTCCTGGACCTGGGTGGGCCGGCCCTCGACGCCGAGCATGCGGGGCACGCTGTGGCCGTAGATGTCGGCGTCCACGACGGCGACCTTCAGGCCGTCGGCGGCCATCGCGGCGGCCAGGTTGACCGTGACGGAGGACTTGCCGACGCCGCCCTTGCCGGAGGCGACGGCGTAGACCCGGGTCAGCGTGCCCGGCTTGGCGAACGGGATCTCCCGCTCGGGGGCGCCGCCGCGCAGCAGCTGGGAGAGCTCCTTGCGCTGCTCGTCGCTCATCACGTCGAGCTCGACCTCGACGCCGGTCACACCGGGCACGCGGCCGACCGCTTCGCGGACCCGGGTGACGATGGTGTCGCGCATCGGGCAGCCGGAGACGGTCAGGTAGACCGCGACGCGCACTGCGCCGTCCTCGGCGATCCCGACCGATTTCACCATGCCGATCTCGGTGATCGGGCGGTTGATCTCCGGGTCGTTGACGGTCGCCAGCGCCTGGCGTACGGACTCCTCCGTGACGCCGGCCGCGACCTCTGTCTCGTTGGCCATGCCTTGATGGTACGGCGCTCGGGGGATCCCCTAACCCGCCGGTAGCGTGCCGCCGGTCACAGCGTCCCGGAGGGCTCCCGGCGCTCCTCGATCTCCTTGAGCAGGGACTGGAGTTCGGAGCGGATGAAGTCTCGGGTGGCGACCTCGCCGAGCCCGTGCCGCAGTGCCGCGACCTCGCGGGTCAGGTACTCGGTGTCCGCGATGTTGCGGTCGCTGCGGGCTCGGTCCTGCTCCATGTTGACCCGGTCCCGGTTGTCCTGGCGGTTCTGCGCGAGCAGGATCAGCGGGGCCGCGTAGGAGGCCTGGAGGGACAGCACCAGGGTGAGGAAGATGAAGGGGTAGCTGTCGAAGCGCACGTTCTCCGGCAGCAGGGTGTTCCAGGCCACCCAGATGATGATCACCACCGTCATCCAGACGATGAAGCGGCCGGTGCCCAGGAACCGCGCGATCCGTTCGGAGAGCTTGCCGAACGCCTCCGGGTCGTAGGCGGGCAGCGAGATCAGCCCGGGCCGGGCGGTGCGGGGCTGGTCGAGCCGGGTGCGGGCCGGGCCGGCCACGGAGATCTCGGCGCGCCGCTCCCGGCCGCCCTCCCGGCCGCGCAGTTCGCGCAGCTGGCGCAGTTCCCGCAGTTCGCTCTGGATGCGTTGGCGGGGGGACTCGTCCCGCCGCCCCTTGCGGTCAGCGTCCACCGTGCACCTCTTCCCTCGTGCCGTCCGTGTCGTCGTGGCCGTGCAGGACGGACTCGCGCCAGTCCTCCGGCAGCAGGTGGTCGAGCACGTCGTCGACGGTCACCGCGCCGAGCAGGTGGTCGGCCTCGTCGACGACCGGCGCGGACACCAGGTTGTAGGTCGCCAGGTAGCTGGTGATCAGCGACAGCGGGGTGTCCGGCGGCAGCGGGTCCAGGTCGTCGTCGACCAGCGAGCCGACCAGCACGTACGGCGGCTCGCGCAGCAGCCGCTGGAAGTGCACGGTGCCCAGGTACTTGCCGGTCGGGGTCTCGTTCGGCGGCCGGCAGACGTACACCTGCGCGGCGAGCGCGGGCTTGTGGTCGGAGACCCGGATGCGGGCGAGCGCCTCGGCCACGGTCGCGTCCGGCTCCAGCACGACCGGCTCGGTGGTCATCAGACCGCCGGCGGTGTTCTCCTCGTACGACAGCAGGCGGCGGACGGGCTCGGCCTCGTCCGGCTCCATCAGCTGGAGCAGCCGCTCGGCCTCGTCGTCGGGCAGTTCGGAGAGCAGGTCGGCGGCGTCGTCCGGGTCCATCGCCTCCAGGATGTCGGCGGCGCGTTCGTCCTTGAGCTTGCCGATGATCTCGACCTGGTCGTCCTCGGGCAGCTCCTCCAGGACGTCGGCGAGCCGCTCGTCGTCGAGCGCGGCGGCCACCTCGGCGCGGCGCTTGGCGGACAGGTGGTGCATGACGCTGGCGAGGTCGGCGGCGCGCAGCTGGTCGAAGGTGGCGAGCAGGTTGGCGGCGCCCTGGTCCTGCTCGGGCAGCGTGAAGCCGGTGACGTCCTGCCAGTCCAGGGTGAGCCGCTCGCCCTTGCCCTTGCGCAGCCGGCCGGCCCGGCCGACCTGGACGAAGACCTTGCTGATCTCCCACTCGCGCATCCGGGTCTGCACCATCCCGACGTCCAGCACGGTGACGTCCTCACCGGTCTTGGACCAGGTGACGGTGCGGTCCAGCAGCTCGGCGAGCACCAGGGTCTCGGACGGGCGCTGCTCGAAGCGCCGCAGGTTGATCACGCCGGTGGCGAGCACCTGGCCGGACTCCAGGCTGGTCACCCGGGTCATCGGCAGGAAGATCCGGCGCCGGCCGACCACCTCGACCACCAGGCCCAGGACCCGCGGCGGGCGGCCGCCGAGCCGCAGCGAGACGACGACGTCACGGACCCGGCCGACCTGGTCGCCGTTCGGGTCGAAGACGGCGAGGGCGGAGAGGTGGGAGATGAAGACCCGGGTACCTGGCCCTGCCATGAACTCCCTCTACTCGTTCGACGCCGTGCCGGGTACGCCGGGGCGCACCTGCGGGCAAG
Source organism: Kitasatospora sp. NPDC127121 (assembly GCF_042677305.1). Lineage (NCBI taxonomy): Bacteria > Bacillati > Actinomycetota > Actinomycetes > Kitasatosporales > Streptomycetaceae > Kitasatospora > Kitasatospora sp. NPDC127121. The sequence continues at coordinate 24,876 of NZ_JBHXTQ010000040.1, forward strand.
GCTACCCGCGTGTCGCGAGCCCGGCCCGACGAGGCACGGTACACAGCCGAGGAGTCCCGGGCGTGAATCTTTAGCGGCGCTTGAACAGCAGTTTGGGCAGACCGGCCGGGACGGGGCGGCGGGTGGTGGCCGCGGTGGGCATCGGCTGGGCGGCGTGCGAGCCGTCCGGCATCGCGCCCGGACGCTCGGTCAGCGCTCCGGCGGGCTCCAGGCGCAGCACCCGGCACTCGCGGGCCCAGCGGTCGGTGATGGTGTCGGTGTCGGGCGCGTTCAGCCGCTTGCCCTTGAGCTCCTCGACGGCGCCCAGCCAGGCCTCGCCGCCCGGGGCCAGCTCCGAGACCCGGGCGCTCCAGCCGGTCAGCCGGCCGCCCTTGTCCTTGCTGCGGACGGTCACCACCGCGCCGGATCCGGCGGTCAGGCCGTGCAGCGGCTGCTCGCCGCCCTCGCCGACCACCACCACGGCGCCGTCGTGCCAGGCGTGCCAGAGCGGGCGGGCCTGCTCCTGGCCGTCCGCGCGGACCCAGAGGAGGCCGGACTTCTTCGCGGCCTCCTCCAGCAGGGCCTGGTCGAGGAGGTCGTCGGCGGTCGCGGCGGCGGGCGTACGGTCCATGGCGCCCAGGGTACGACCTCCGCCGTCCACGAGTTGTCTCAGCCGTCGGGCGACAGTTCCATCGGCTTGCCACGGGCCTTACCGTAGGAGCGCCCAGCCCCGGCCTGGTCCAGCCCGGCCCGGTCCAGCCCCGGCCCGGTTCAGTCAGGCCCCGCCTCGCCCCAGCCCACGTGACCAGCAGAGGAGCGCCGTGCCCGCCGCCCGGCCCGCGACCGCACCCGCACCAGCCGCCACCGCCACCGAGCCGGCGCACCCGCTCCCCACCGCCGACCTGCTGCTGCTCGCCGTCTCCATCGCCGGCATCTCGCTGTCCGGCCCGCTGATCAGCGCCACCGCCGCGCCCGCGCTGGCGATCGCGTTCTGGCGCAACGTCATGTCGGTCGGCGTCCTCGGCCCGTACGCGCTGCTGCGCCACCGCGCCGAACTGCGCGGGATCGGCCGGCGGGCGCTGCTGCTCGCGATCGCGGCGGGCGTACTGCTCGCCGTGCACTTCGCGCTCTGGATGCCCAGCCTGCGGATGACCTCGGTGGCCTCGGCGACCGCCCTGGTCACCACCACCCCGCTGTGGACCATCCTGCTGATGCGACTGCTCGGCGTCCGCGCCCCCCGGATGGTCTGGCTCGGTACGGGCGTGGCCTTCGCCGGCGTGCTGGTGCTGACCGGCGTCGACCTCTCGCTCTCCCCGCGCGCGCTGCTCGGCGACGCGCTCGCCCTCGGCGCGGGCCTGGCCGCCGCCGGGTACATGCTGCTGGGCGCGGAGGTCCGCAGGACCGTCAGCACCACCGCGTACACGCTGGTCTGCTACGCCACCACGGCGGTGGGCCTGCTGGCGATCTGCCTGGTCGCCGGGACGCCGCTGGCCGGCTGGCCGGCCGGGGTGTGGTGGCAGATCGTGCTGCTGATGGTCGCCGCCCAACTGCTCGGCCACTCGCTGAGCAACCGCGTGGTGCGCAGCCTCGGCCCGTCGATCACCTCCACCGCGATCCTGCTGGAGACGCCGGGCGCGGCCCTGATCGCCGCCCTGTGGCTCGGCCAGTGGCCCCCAGTGGCGGCGTATCCGGCGGTGGTGCTGATCCTGGTGGGCCTGGTCCTGGTCGCCCGCGGCGGCCGGCGGTAGCGGTCGGCGGGCGCCGCGGGCGGCTACAGCCAGCCGTTGCGGCGGAAGCCCCGGTACATCCCGACGCAGATCAGCATGATGGCGCCGAGCACCATCGGATAGCCGTACTTGTGGTGCAGCTCGGGCATGTACTCGAAGTTCATGCCGTACACGCCGGTGATCATGGTGGGCACGGCGAAGATCGCCGCCCAGGCGGTGATCTTGCGCATGTCCTCGTTCTGCGCCACCGAGACCTGCGCCAAGTTGGCCTGGAGCAGCGAGTTCAGCAGTTCGTCGAAGCCGTGCACCTGCTCGGTGACCCGGGCCAGGTGGTCGGCGACGTCCCGGAAGTACTTCTGGATGTCCGGGTCGACGAGGCGCTGCAGCGGCTCGGACAACTGCTGCATCGGGCGCAGCAGCGGCACCACGGCCCGCTTGAACTCCAGCACCTCGCGCTTGAGTTGGTACACCCGGCCGACGTCGGCGCTGCGCCCGCCCTTGGCCGAGAAGACGCCGTACTCGATCTCGTCCACGTCGTTCTGCAGCCGCTCGGAGACCAGCAGGTAGTTGTCCACGACGTGGTCGGCGATCGCGTGCAGCACCGCGGACGGGCCCTTGGCTAGCAGTCCGGACTCGTCCGCGTCGGCCTCCAGCCGGTGCCGCAGCTCCTGCAGCGAGCCGTGGCCGCCGTGCCGGACGGTGATCACGAAGTCCCGCCCGGCGAAGACCATCAGCTCGCCGGTCTCCACCACCTCGCTGGTCGGGGTGAGCTGGTCGTGCTCGACGTAGCGGATGGTCTTGAAGACGGCGAACAGCACGTCGTCGTAGCGCTCGACCTTGGGCCGCTGGTGCGCGTGCACCGCGTCCTCGACCGCGAGCGGGTGCAGGCCGAAGCGCTGGGCGATGCCCTCGAACTCGGCCTCGGTCGGCTCGTGCAGCCCGATCCAGCTGAACGAGCCGTCCCCGTCCGGGAGTTGGTGTGCGGCCTTGATCCGGCGGGCGGCCTCGCGGGGGCTGCAGGTCTCGCCGTGGCGCTTGCCGTGCTGGTACACCGCGCAGTCGACGACCGCCGAGCCGGCGCCCACCGGGACGGCGTCGTACGCGCCGACCGCGGAGCGGCGGCGGTTGGTGCGGACGGCGGCGCGCAGGCTGTTGATCATCGACATGGCAGGCTCCCTGGAACAGGAGCCGCCGCACAGCGGCGTAGGGGTCCCCCCGGTCGGAAGGCGGGGGAGGAGCGGGCGGCCGTGGTGCGACGGCGAAGAACACCGGTGAAGGGGGGTGAGGGTGCTCTCCCGGCCGGTTCGTCCGCGTCCGGCCTGCCCGGGCTACCTCGGCTGGATCAGCCGGTTCAGCCTGCGTGGCGAGGGGTACGGGGAAGTCGGGGCCGGGTAGAGCTGCCGGTACTGCATGGTCGGCCGGTATCCACCGCAACCACCTCCTTCGTGCCGCCGCCCCGGGAACCTGAGGATTCCCGGTGGCCAGTCGCTCACCCTAACATCTGACCGACCATCGGCGCCCCGGGCTTTCCCGAGGCTTTGCCCAGGCCGCCCGCACACGGCCGGCCCGCCCCCGGGGGTTACGCTCACCGGCATGGCGCACGACTTCCCGCTCTTCGGCGAACCCCACGGCGGCAGCTCCCCGGCGCTCTCCCGGGAGGCGGTGCTGGCCGCCGTCGAGGCCCGGCTGATCACCACCTTCGGCGAGCCGAGCGGCCGCGCCGCGGTCACCTTCCTCGGCACCGACCGGATTGAGGTGCTGCGCTTCGGCCCGGACGCCGACGGCCTGGTCCGGTACGCGACGCTCGGCATGGCCGCCGCGCCGATGGCCGACCCGACCGCACCGGTGGCCGACCAACTGCGCGGCCCGCGCGCCGAACTGGTGCTGACCGTCCGCGGCGGGCGCGACAGCGTGCTGCGCAGCCTGGCCACCCTGGCCGCGACCCCGCAGGTCGAGGGGCTGGTGGTGGCCCCCGGCGGCTCGCTGGACCTCGGCGCCCCGCTGTGGGACGGCGCGCCGTTCACCTCGGTACTGGCCGCCGAGCCGGGCGGCCTGGTGCCGGACCTGGAGCTGGACGAGCCGGCCGACCCGGTCCGCTTCCTGCCGCTGCTGCCGATGACGCCCAACGAGGCCGGCTGGAAGCGGGTGCACGGCGCGGCCGCGCTCCAGGAGCGCTGGCTGGACCAGGGTGCCGACCTGCGCGACCCGGACCGCCGCGGTGTCCGGCTGGACTGACCGGGGCTCAGGCCGCGGGCCTCCCGTCCTGGCCCCGCGCTCCCGCCGCGCCCCCGCACCCCGGCGTGCGGCCCTCAGCCGCCGATCGGTTTCGTGCCGGTGGCCTGCGCCAGCAGGGCCTCGTACACCGCGGGATCGGTGGTGTGCTCGCCGAGCCGGACGGTCTTGCGGCTGCCGTGGTAGTCGCTGGAGCCGGTGACCAGCAGCCCCAGCTCGCCCGCCAGGCCGCGCAGCCGCACCCGGGTCTCCTCGTCGTGGTCGGTGTGGTCGACCTCCAGCGCGGCCAGCCCGGCCGCCGCGAGGTCGGCGATCACCTGGTCCGGGACGGTCCGCCCGCGCTTGACCGCGCCGGGGTGGGCGAACACCGGCACCCCGCCGGCGGCCCGGACCAGCCGGACCGCCTCGATCGGGTCGGTCTCGTGCTTGCGGACGTCCGCCCGGGCGCCGTTGGCCAGCCACTCGGCGGTGAAGGCGTCCGAGACGGTGGCCACCACGCCCGCCTCGACCAGCGCGCTGGCGATGTGCGGGCGCCCGACCGAGCCGGCCCCGGCGATCCGCTGCACCTGCTCCCAGCTGATGTCCGCGCCGAGTTCGCGGCAGCGCTCGACGACCGCCCGCCCGCGCCGGAACCGGTCGGTGCGCACCAGCTCCCGCTCGCGCGCGAACTCCGGCTCGTCCGGGTCGAACAGGTACGCCAGCAGGTGCATGCTGACGCCGCCCACCACGCAGGACAGTTCGGCGCCCGGGACGACGGTCAGCCGGCTGCCGGCCGGCAGCGCGCGCACCGCCCCGGCGGCCTCCGCATGGCCCGCGACGGTGTCGTGGTCGGTGAGTGCCACGACGTCGAGGCCCGCGGCCACGGCCGCCGCGACCAGCTCGGCCGGGCTGTCGGTGCCGTCGGAGGCGTTGCTGTGGGCGTGCAGGTCGATGCGCACGGGGCGGACTCCTGGGGGCTCGGGGTGCCGCCCAGGATAGGACAGGGCGCCAGGCCCCGGCCGGACGGGACTTATCCCAGCAGGCGGGGGGAGAGGGCCCCGCAGGGGAGCAGGTCCAGTTCGGCGCCGGCCTCGCGCAGGTCGGTGAGGACGAGTTCGTCGTACATCACCAGGGCGGACTGCTCGGGCCAGGCGACCGCCCAGAGCCAGAGGCCGCGGGCCTCGCCGACGAACACCGCGCGGTCGGCCGGGGCGTCCGGGATGTGGAACATCGGGGTGGGCCGGCCGGCGGCCAGCAGCTTGGCGTCGGCGGGCTTGTAGAGGCCGACGGAGTCGCCCGGATCGGGCCCGGGCATCCCGGCGTAGCGGGCGCCGAGGCCGACCCCCAGCTCCTCGGCGACGAGCACCAGCTCGCCGAAGCCGCCGAGCGGGGCCGGTCCGGAGCAGGCGACGGCGGTGGCCCGGGCGCCGGAGACGTCGTCGCCGACGTGGGCGATGCCGGTGTAGAGCCAGCCGACCGGGAGCGGCCAGGGCAGCCAGACGGGGACCTGCGAGCGGGCGACGGCGACGCCCAGGGCTTCGACGCTCGGTGGCAGCACGGGCTGCATCGGGTGCACGGCTCCGTGCCGGTCGCACTGCCAGGTGTCTGAGAACAGACCGGGGGCGCGGACCCGACCGGCGCACCTCGGGCAGCTTGGCTCGCCCCTCATAGGCGACAACGCTCCTCCCTCCGGACCGCCGCGTCAAGGACGATCACCCGTACGGAGGGCTCGGCGGCACCTGTCGGTGGCGGGGCCCGTTCGGCGCGGGGTGGGGCGGCGCGGCACGGGCGGTTCCCGTTGGGGGATGTCCCGTGGCGGGCGGCGGCAAACGTCGACGGGCGCAGGGCCCGGACACACTGACGCCCCGTCATCGGCGATCGCGGTGACAGGGCGTCAGTCGGGTATCGGAACGTCCGGATCGGACGCTCCCGGCTCGTCGGCGGCGGGTGAGGGCTCCCGGTCGGAGGCGCCGCGCGTGGTCAGACGGTCGGGCACGGGCGGATGAGCAGGCGCTCACCGGTGCGGGCGGCGGCCTGGACGAACTCGCGGACGGTCTCGGCGTCGGCTATCAGGCGGTCGGCGGCGGAGCCGTTGGCGTCGTCCAGTCGAACGATCTCGAAGCGCATGGTCTTCGTCATGGGCGTCTCCTGTTCCTGCCCCGTCGGTCGGGGCGATTGCGGCTGGGTGGATACCAGCCCTTGAGGGGTCCTACGGGTCCGGCGGTGCGGCCGGATCGCTCGGTTCGTACGTGCGGCGGTCTGCTGCGGCAAGGGCTCCCCCTGCTTGCCCGGTGCGTCTGGTGCCTCGTGAACCACGGTGACGTGGTGGTGCTTCCGGGTCGTTGCCCGCCCGTGAAGTCCAGGTTTCGGCTGATTCGCGCCGACGCGGAGGCCGGCGATGATTCCCGGACAGAATCAAAGATTACCGTAACTAACGACTTTTGTCCTGTGTTGAAGACGGTCGAACTTCGAGAAGTGGTTCAGACCACTCTCCGGATCGGCCCGGTTCAGGCCCAGAACGCGGCCAGCGCCCCGGCCGTGGCGGCCGGGCGTTCGGCGTTGGGGGAGTGGCCGGCGTCCTCGACGACCACCCGGCGGGCCCCCAGGCGCTCCGCCATCCGGGTCTGCTCCGGCACCGGCCAGGCGTAGTCCCGCACCCCGGACAGCACCAGCACCGGCAGGCCGGCGGTGGCGGCGGCCAGCTCGGCCACCCGGTCCGGCGCGGCGACCAGATGACCACCGGTGACGCTCAGCGACAGCGGCACGTTGGCCAGCCAGCGGCGGTGCAGGAACTCCGCGACGGCCGGCTCCGGGCGCTGCTTCTGGTCCCCGCTGCCCTCCTCCATCTGCCGCATGACCTGCCAGATCTCCTCCAGGCTCATGACCGGCAGCACGTCCAGCAGCAGCTTGGTGCGGGCCGCCTCGGCCGGATCGATCGCGCCCGGGCCGGTGGACATCAGGGTCAGCGAGCGCCACGGCGACGGGCCGTCCGCGGCCGCGGCCAGCACCGCCTCCCGGACCACCTGGCCGCCGAAGGAGTGCCCCAGCAGGTGCGGCGGCCCGCCGCCGTCGGCGGCCACGGCCTCGGTGAGCGCCCGGACGTCCGCGCCGAGCGCCTCGACGGCGTACGCGGCCGGGTCGTCCGGGCCGCCGGTCTCGTACTGGCCGCGCTGGTCGACGGCGGTCACCCGGTAGCCCGCCGCCGCCAGCGGCTCCAGCAGGGCGATGAAGTCCTCCTTGCTGCCGGTGAAGCCCGGCACCAGCAGTGCCGAGCCGCGCACCGGCCCGTCCGGATCGGCCCGCAGCGCGGCGAACCCGCCGCGGCTGGTCGACAGCCGCAGCGCGCGGGCGCAGCGGGGAAGGGTGAGGAACGGCGGCGTGCTCATGGGCTGCTCTCCTGCGGGCGACTGGCCGGTAACCCCGACCCTATCCAGCCTGCGCCGGAACGCCGGAACGCCGGAGGGGGCGGGCCGGACCACCAGGGGCCCGGCCCGCCCCCTCCGGGGCGGGGTGCGTCAGCTCTCCGGGGTGGTCTCCGGCGCGGCGGCGGCCTTGCGGGCCCGGGTGCGCTTGCGCGGGGCCGGTACCTCGGTCGCGGCGTCGGCGGCCGCAGCCTCCGGAGCCGCCGGGGCGGTCGCGGCCTCGGCCTTGGGCTTGCGGGTGCGCGTCCGGGTGGCCGGCTTCTCCGCGACGGCGGCCTCGGCGGCGGGTGCCTCGGCCGGGGCCTCGACGGCCTCGGCCTTGGGCTTGCGGGTGCGCGTCCGGGTGGCCGGCTTCTTCGCGACGGCGGTCTCGACGACGGCCTCGGCGGCGGGTGCCTCGGTCGGCGCCTCGACGACGGCCTCGACGGCCTCCGCCTTCGGCTTGCGGGTGCGCGTCCGGGTGCGGGCGGCCGGCTTCTCCTCGACGACGGCCTCGACGACGGCCTCGGCGGCGGCCACGACGGCCACCGCGGCCGGAACCTCGGCCGGGGCCTCGGCGACCGGAGCCGCCACGGCCGCCTCGGTCACCGCGACGGCCTCGGCCACCACAGCGGCCTCGCCGGCGGCGGCGCCGCGCGAACGGCGGCGACGGCGGCGCGGGGCCGCCTCGCCCTCGGTGCCCTCGACGGCCGGGGCCGCGGCGGCCTCGACGACGCTCCCGGCCTCGCCCTCGGCGACCGTGGAGCCCCCGCGGGTGCGGCGGCGCTCACGGGTGCGGCGCGGCTTCTCCTCGGTCGCCACGGCGGCCTCGGGGGCGCCGGTGCGGCCGGCGCCGCTGCGCGGGCCCTTGGCCCGGGCGGTGCGCGCACCGCGCCCGCCGGTCTCGCCGAGGTCCTCGACCTCCTCCGCGCCGAGCCCGGCCCGGGTCCGCTCCGAACGCGGCAGCACACCCTTGGTGCCCGGCGCGATCTTCAGCAGCTCGTACAGGTGCGGCGAGGTGGAGTAGGTCTCCTCCGGGTCGTTGAAGGTCAGCTCCAGCGCCTTGTTGATCAGCTGCCAGCGCGGGATGTCGTCCCAGTCGACCAGGGTGACGGCGGTGCCCGAGGCGCCGGCCCGGCCGGTGCGGCCGATCCGGTGCAGGTAGGTCTTCTCGTCCTCGGGGCACTGGTAGTTGACCACGTGCGTGACGCCCTCGACGTCGATGCCGCGGGCGGCGACGTCGGTGCAGACCAGCACGTCGACCTTGCCGTTGCGGAACGCGCGCAGCGCCTGCTCGCGGGCGCCCTGGCCGAGGTCGCCGTGGACGGCGCCGGCCGCGAAGCCGCGCTGGGTCAGCTGGTCGGCGACGTCGGCGGCGGTGCGCTTGGTCCGGCAGAAGATCATCGCCAGCCCGCGGCCGTCGGCCTGGAGGATGCGCGAGACGAGCTCGACCTTGTCCAGCGAGTGCGCGCGGAAGATGTGCTGCTCGATGTTGGCGACGGTGGTGCCGGTGTCGTCCGGGGCGGCGGCCCGGATGTGGGTGGGCTGGCTCATGTACCGGCGGGCGAGGCTGATGACCTGACCCGGCATGGTGGCCGAGAACAGCAGGGTCTGCCGCTTGGCCGGCAGCATGGTGATGATCTTCTCGACGTCCGGCAGGAAGCCGAGGTCGAGCATCTCATCGGCCTCGTCCAGGACCAGCGAGCGGACCTTGGACAGGTTCAGCTTCTTCTGCCCGGCCAGGTCCAGCAGGCGGCCCGGGGTGCCGACCACGATGTCGACGCCCTTGGCGAGCGCCTCGACCTGCGGCTCGTACGCGCGGCCGCCGTAGACGGCCAGGACGCGCACGTCGCGGACCTTGCCGGCGGTCTGCAGGTCGTTGGTGACCTGGGTGCAGAGCTCGCGGGTCGGGACGACGATGAGCGCCTGCGGGCCGTCGGAGAGCTGCTCCTCGGTCGCCCGGCCGGCGTCCACGTCGGCGCGCACGATGCAGCGCTCGATCAGCGGGAGGCCGAAGCCGAGGGTCTTGCCGGTGCCGGTCTTGGCCTGGCCGATGACGTCGTGGCCGGTCAGCGCGACCGGGAGGGTCATCTCCTGGATGGGGAAGGGGTGGACGATGCCGACGGACTCGAGCGCCTCGGCGGTCTCCGGGAGGATTCCCAGATCCCGGAACGTCGTCTTGATGGGTTCAGCGGTGGTGGACAGGGTGCTGCCTCTTCCGTGTGAAAGGGGCCGAGAGCGAGCGGCGGGCGGGCAGCCGCACGGCTGCGTACGGGCCTGGCGGCCCTGATGCAGCTGAGCGGACGCACAACCGCGCCGGTCCCTGCGGCCGGCCGGTGCGCGCTGCCCTGTGCGGGGCGCGTCGCCGGCGGCGTCGGGGAGGATTCCCATGAGGGACCTGCGCGGGACCTTCGCCAGGGGGCGCGGTCTCGGCGGCCCTCGCTCGGCCACTGATGCGGTGCCAAGGCTTGAAGTCCAAGCCATGGTCGGAGCCGATCGGCTCTCCGACCGGGCATCCGCGTACGTGAGTACCCGTGGCTCCGGTGCGGACACGTCCGGATGGACGGTGCCGCTTCGGAGCGGGCTTGCGCGGGACACCGAGACGGCGGTGACACCGTGCGAACACGACGGGGCTCCGTACCACCATACAGTCAGGCGACGACTCGAACACGTGACGCGTCTGACATTGCCCCTGCCGACCCGGGCCGGAAGCAGTGTTCCGGCCGGTCACCCGGGCGACCGGCCGACGGTCGGCCAGGGTGGGTCCCCCGGGCCGGCGGGACTAAGGTGGCGGGTCATGGAGACCCATGGTGAGACGCAGGACGCCGCGGCCGGCTCGATCGGGGACTGGGCCGCGTGCTCGGCCGACCCCGGCTACCGGGCGGCGGTGCTGGATCTGCTCGGCGCACTCGCCTACGGCGAGCTGAGCGCCTTCGAGCGGCTCGCCGAGGACGCCAAGCTGGCGCCGGACCTCGCCGACAAGGCGGCCCTGGCCCGGATGGCCTCCGCCGAGTTCCAGCACTACCAGCGCCTGCACGACCGGCTCGCCGAGATCGGCGCCGACCCGCAGGAGGCGATGCGCCCGTTCGTCGAGCCGCTGGAGCTGTTCCACCGGATGACCGCGCCCTCGGACTGGCTGGAGGGCCTGGTCAAGGCCTACGTCGGCGACGCCATCGCGACCGACTTCTACCGCGAGGTCGCCGTCCGGCTCGACGACGACACCCGCGACCTGGTGCTCGGCGTCATGTCCGACACCGGCCACGCCCAGTTCGCGGTGGACAAGGTGCGCCAGGCCATCGAGGCCGACCCGCGCTCCGGCGGCCGGCTCGCGCTGTGGGGCCGACGGCTGATGGGCGAGGCGCTCAGCCAGGCCCAGCGGGTGGTCGCCGAGCGGGACGCGCTGTCCAACCTGCTGGTCGGCGGCGTCCAGGTGCAGGGCTTCGACCTGGTCGAGGTCGGCAAGATGTTCAACCGGATCACCGAGGCGCACACCCGGCGGATGGCCGCTCTGGGCTTGGCCAGCTAGGGCCTGTCCGGCCCCAGGCGTCAGGCCGGCCGGTGGCGCCGCGTGCGGTGGACACCGGCCCGGTGCGGGTGGTGCCGGTGCGCCGGGGCCCGCCCGGCGGCGAGGTCCGGCCGGGCCAGCGTCGTGGTCAGCACCGCCGAGGCCAGCGCGGCGGCCGCGATCGACACCGCCGGGTAGCGCCCGTCCAGGCAGAAGTGCGCCACCGTCCCGCCGAGCAGCGCCGCCGCCAGGGCGGTGCCCAGGGTCAGGGTGCGGGCCGCCCGGAAGTACGCGGGCCGCGCCAGCAGTGCGGCCAGGCCCGCGGCCAGGCCGACGAGGGCGAAGGCGATCGACTCGACCAGCAAAACTGCCTCCCCGGGGACGGGCGCGCGGCGCCGACGGCCGCACTGTCGCCGTACCCCGGCCGACCCGGCCGTACACGCAACGGTGCCCCGCTCCCTGGGGGAGCGGGGCACCGGGTGAGCAGCTCGGACGACGCCTCAGGCGGTGCCGAAGCCGACCTTGCGGGCGGCCTGCTCGCCGATCTCCACGTACGCCAGGCGCTCGGCCGGGACGATGACGCGGCGGCCGTGCTCGTCGGTCAGCGCGAAGAGCTTCTCCGAACCCTCCAGCGCCTTGGCGATCGCGCTCTGGATCTCATCGGCACTCTGCGTGCTCTCGATCACGATCTCGCGCGGCGTGTTCTGCACGCCGATCTTGACCTCCACGGCTTCCGTCCCTCCGGGGTTGCAGCCTCCACGCGCGGACACCCCGACCGCCTGGGACAAGCGTTCGCGACGACCGCGCCGTACGGCTTCACCATAGAGCACGGGATCACCGCGACGGCGAAGATCGGTGGATCACCCCTGCTAGAGGGCCTCCCCGCCCTCTGAGACGGGGTGCATCGGGAAGCCCTTCAGCCCGCGCCAGGCCAGGCTGGCGACCAGCCGCACCGCCTCGTCGCGGGGGATGTCCAGGCCCTGCGACAGCCAGTACCGGGCGGTGATCTGGGCCAGGCCGCAGACCCCGGCGGCGAGCAGCTTGGACTCCGCCTCGGGCAGGTCGGTGTCCTCCTGGATCACCTTGCTGACCAGCGTCGCGCTCGCCTCGGAGGCCCGCTCGACCCGCTCGCGCACGGCCGGCTCGTTGGTCAGGTCCGACTCGAAGACCAGGCGGAACGCGCCGGACTCGCTGGAGACGTAGTTGAAGTACGCCTCCATCGTCGCGGCCACCCGGAGCTTGTTGTCGGTGGTCGTCGACAGTGCGTCGCGGGTCGACTCGACCAGGGCGTCGCAGTGCTTGTCCAGCAGTGCCAGGTACAGCTCCAGCTTCCCGGGGAAGTGCTGGTACAGCACCGGCTTGCTGACCCCGGCGCGGTCGGCGATGTCGTCCATGGCGGCCGCGTGGTAACCCTGCGCGACGAACACCTCCTGGGCGGCACCGAGCAGTTGTTCACGGCGGGCGCTTCGCGGCAGGCGGGCACCGCGCGGGCGCTCCTGCGCCTCCTGGATGGCCGTCACGGCGCTCCTCACTTCGGTTGTTCGGGGCTGGCAAGAGGGCCGATTCTACTTTTCGGTAACCGCTTCCGCGTTCGGCGGGAGTGAGAAAAGGACCTCGGCCTCCTTGTCAGGAGCCCACAATACGGCGCTGACCTCGGCGTCGGCAGGGGTGTGACAGGGGCCGGAACGGCCGTCCCGGCCGCCGGAATCCGAACCTCGTGACGCACCGCACCGGCGGTGTCACCGAGCGCGGAGCACGGGCCGGGCATCGCGGACCCGGGGACCCCTCGCAGCGGCGAACAAGGTCACTCCCATCGTCCGTCATGAGCGGGGAGGTCGGCGACCGGCGCCCGGTCGCGCGGACCGCGCGGTAACGGCCCGGTTCGGGGCGAGGTCACGCTCGTTCACTCGTTCAGGTGGCAACCAGGCATGTGACCGATGGATTGCCCGGGCCCGGTCCTACCTTTCTGCTGTCGGACCGAACAGGTGTGGGGGAGGCCGCGGACGCCGGGGAAATCCGGGGGCGGCCGCACCCAGGGGGCCCGGCGGGTCGGGCCCGGCCCGCCGGAACGGGCGTGCGCCCGGGGGAACGGATCGCGGGAGGGGCGCGGCCGGACCGTCGGGCCGGACGGCCGCACCACCGCTCGGTGGTGCCCCGCCCCGGGGGAGCGTCGCGGTGTCGTACCCGGCCGACCGCACTCCTCGCCCCCGGACCGTCCCCGCCGCCGTGCGGGGCCGCCCCGGTGACCACTCAAGCCGCTCAAGCCATCCGCCGATCCCGCCCGCCCGTGATCCGCCCGCCCGTGATCCGCTCTGCCCTGGAGGTCTCCCGTGCGCATCGCCCTGCTCACCGAGGGTGCCCGCCCACATTCCCGGCGCGGCGCCGGAGGCTGGTGCGACCGGCTGGCCGCGGGCCTGCCGGAGCACGAGTTCGGGCTGTACCTGCTGACCGGCCAGGCCGGCCAGGGTGGCCAGGGCGCCGCCGAGCGGCCGTCCCCCGCCTGGCGCGGGGCGCGCGAGCTGGCGCTGTGGGGGCGCCGGCCGGGCGGCCGGGTGCCCGGCGCGCTGCGCAGACGCCAGTACGCCCGGGCGTACGAGGACCTGGTCAGAGCCCTGGTGCTGCCGGGGGAGCGGGCCGGCTTCGGGGCCGGGCTGTACCGGCTGGCCGTCCTCGCCCGGGAGGACGGCACGCTGCCCGCCTTCCTCGCCTCCGCGCACGCCCGGCGCACCCTGGAGCGGGTCTGGCGGCTGCCGGGCGCGGAGACCTCGGCCGGGCAGCCGCTGGTCCGCGACGTGCTGGTCGCGGCGGACCTGCTGGAGCAGTGCCTGCGGCCGCTGTCCGCGCCCTGGTACGGCACCGGGCCCGACGGCCTCGGCGGCGCCGACCTGTGCCACGTGGTCGGCGGCGGCCCCGCGGCGCTGCCCGCACTCGTCGCCCGGTATCTGCACGGGGTGCCGTTCGTGGTCACCGAGCACGGCCTGCACCTGCGCGAGCAGTACCTGGGCTACCGCGAGGCGCCGTACCGGTGGCCGGTCCGGGCGCTGCTGCTGGCGTACTTCCGGGCGCTCACCGAGGAGACCTACCGGCAGGCGGCCGTCCTGACCCCCGGCAGCGCCCACGACCAGCAGTGGCAGCGCCGCTGCGGGGCCGACCCGGCGCGCACCCGGGTGGTGTACGAGGGGACGCCCGCAGTGGTCCGCCCGGCGGCCGGGCCCGAGCCCGCCGCGCCGACCCTGGTGTGGGCGGGCGCGCTGGAGCCGGGGCGGGACACCGAACTGATGCTGCACGCCTTCGCGCAGGTGCACGCCGACCTGCCGCGCGCCCGGCTGGTGATCCACGGCGAGGAGGCCGTGCCCGGTTACCGGGCGCACTGCGCGGCGCTGGCCGAGCGGCTCGGACTGGCCGCGGCGGTGGACTTCGCCGGGCGGCCCGGCTCGCTCGCCGAGGTCTGGGAGGGCGGCACGCTGGCCGTCTTCTCCGCGCTGTCCCAGCGCAGCCCCCGGCTGCTCGCGGACGCGATGCTCAGCGGCCGGGCGGTGGTGTCCACCGACGTCGGGGTGGCCCGCGAGGTGGTCGGGCCGACCGGGCTGCTGGTGCCCGCCCGGGACCCGCGCGCGCTGGCCGGCGCCTGCCTGGCGCTGCTGCGCGACGAGGAGCGGCGCGCCCGGCTCGGGCTGGCCGGGCGGCTGCGGGCGCAGGAACGCTTCGCCGTGGAGCCGGTGATCGGCGCCTTCCGGGAGATCTACCTGGAACTGGTCTCGCAGTACCCGGCCTTCCCCGGCGGCGGGGCCGGCGGCGCGGCGGGGGAGCCGCCGCGCCCGTTCGCCCGGCCCGCCGAGTACTGGCTCGCCGACGGCCGCCGCGCGCCGGACGGCCCGGACGGCCAGGGCGCCCCGGACGCGGCGGACGGCCCCGACGGCCGCCACGGCGCCGGGCCGGCCGGGTCCGAGCGGTCGGAGGACGAGGGCGGCGACGCCGGCGCGCAAGAGCGCCCCGGCGCCCTCGCGGAGGCCGTCTGATGGCGGGCGGCGCGGCGCCGGGCGGCCCCGGGAGCCCGGTGGGGGACCCGGTGCGCGAGGTGATGGCCGAGCACCGGGCGCTGTGCGAGCGGGCCGTCGACCCGCTGGAGATCGCCGCCGGACTGGAGGAGGCCGGGCTCGGCCCGCAGGCCGCCGCACGCTGCCGGCACGCCGACCTGTTCTCGCTCGCCGAGGAGCTGTACGCGCGGGTGCCCCGCCGCCCGCCCCCGCCGGAGCCGCCGCCGGGCCGGGAGTGCGCCGCCGCGACCCGGGCGACGCTGACCGCCGCCGCGCTGGCCGCGCTGCCCTGCGCGGCCGTGGTCGCGCTCGGCGCCCGCTGGCCGGTGCTGCTGCCGGCCGCCGTCCCGCTGGTGCTGGTGCCCGCCCTGGCCGCGGACCCCGCCGTCGAGCCCGGCCCGCCGTGCACCGGCCCCTGCCGCGCGGTGGACGGGCTGGGCCCGGCGCGGGCGCCGCGGCGGGCCGGCTCCCGGTGGCGCCCGGCGGCGCTGGGGTACGGGCTGGGCCTGGCCGCGCTGCTGCTGCTCCCGCTGGCCGCGGCGGACGGGGACCGGCGGCTGACCGCCGCGCTGGTGCTGGCCGGGGCGGTGTCGGCCGGGTCGGCCGAGCGGGCGGCCCGCTGGTACCGGCAGGTCGGCCGCGGCCATCTCGGCGCGGCGGCCACGCTGGCCGAGTTCCGGTCCCGGATGCGGCCGGTGCTCCCGGTGGCGGTCGCCCTGCACCTGGCGGTGCTCGCGGTGCTGACCTTCGCCGCGCTGGCGGTGCTGACCGTCCTCGCGCCGCGCCCCGGGCCGGGCCACGGCGGGGGCCTGCTGCACCTGGCGGCCGAACGGGCCGGCGCCGCGCAGTGGGCGGCGCAGGGCGTGCTGGGCCTGCTGCTGGTGCTGCCCGCGCTGCTGGCCCGCTGCGGCCGGACGACGGCCGCGGCGGCGGGGGCGCTGGCCGGGCCCGCCGTGGCGCTCGGGCTGCTCGCCCTGGGCCGCTCCGGGCCGACGGCCGGGCTGCTCGGCGGCGGCGCGGTCGCCGCGGTGCTGCTGGCGTACGCCTGGGCCGTGCTCGGCCGGGCCGGTTCGCACCGCTGAGCCCCGCCCGCCGGTGCGGCCCCGGGTGCCGCCCCCTTCTCGTTGCTCTCACTCAGTCCGCTCTTGATTTCAGTCCGCCAGGTCGTCCCCGACCTCGCTTCGTGGAAGGACGCCCCCGATGAGGGTGCTGCTGCTGGGCGCCGACGGTTTCATCGGCCGCCGGGTCACCGATCGTCTGCTCATGGACCAGGAGTTGCAGGTGACGGTGCTCGGCCGGCGCGACTCGGCCGATATCCGCTTCGACCTGACCACCGGAAGCCCGGGCGCGCTGGCCCGGTTCCTGGACGCGGTCGCGCCGCAGGTGGTGATCAACTGCGCGGGCGCCACCTACGGCAGCTCGCGCACCCTGATCCGGTCGAACACGCTGGCCGTCGCCACCGTCTGCGAGGCGATCCGGCGCAGCCGGGAGCCGGCCCGGCTGGTGCACGTCGGCTCGGCCGCCGAGTACGGCCCGGTGCCGGGCGGGGTGCCGGTGTCGGAGCAGGCCGAGCCGCGGCCGGTCGGCCCGTACGGGGTGTCCAAGCTGGCCGGGACGGAGCTGGTGCTGGCGTCGGGCCTGGACGCGGCGGTGCTGCGGGTGTTCGACGTGGTGGGCCCGGGGGCGCCGACCGCCTCGCTGTTCGGGCGGCTCGCGGAGGGGCTGCGGCGGGCCCTGGAGCGGGACGAGGCCCAGGTGCGGATGCCGGACCTGTCCGGATACCGGGATTTCGTGGACGTGCGGGACGTCGCGCGGGCGATCCAGGCGGCGGCGGTGTCGGCCGCCACCGGGGTGGTCAACATCGGCAGTGGGCACGCCGTCCGGGCCCGGGACGCGGCCCAGCTGCTGGTCCGGGCGTCCGGCTTCGAGGGGGCGATCGTCGAGGAGAACCGGCAGGTCCTGCTGCCCGCGCAGGCCGGCGGCCCGGTCGGCGACCACCTGCCCGGCCACCACCTGCCGGGCCACCGGGTGGAGGGCCACCGGCCGGAGGGCCGGGTCGCGACGGGGGAGCCGGTGCCGTGGCGGCAGGCGGACGTGCGCACCGCCCGGGACCGTCTCGGCTGGCGGACACAGGTGCCGCTGGAGGAGTCGCTCGGGGACGTCTGGCTGGAGACGGCCTGCCGGGTCTGAGCGGTCACCGGGAGCGCCCCGGGCCTGTCGGCACAGGCCTGGGGCGCTTTTCCGGGCTCCCGCGGGCGGTCCCACGATCCGACGCCGGCTGTCTCGCCCATCGGACGAGCTGTCTCGGAATACCGGAGGGGCGTGACACTGTTGGCCTAGGAGCCACCCGCGTGGCGGCGCAGCAACCACCATGAGGCTGGCCCAGGCCACCTGAACCAGACACCCATCGGAGTCCCCGTGTCGTTGCCACCCCTGGTCGAGCCGGCTGACGAGCTCACCGTTGACGAGGTCCGCAGGTACTCCCGCCACCTGATCATCCCCGACGTGGGCATGGCCGGGCAGAAGCGGCTGAAGAACGCCAAGGTGCTGTGCGTCGGCGCCGGCGGCCTGGGCTCGCCCGCGCTGATGTACCTGGCCGCGGCCGGTGTCGGCACGCTGGGCATCGTCGAGTTCGACGTGGTCGACGAGTCGAACCTGCAGCGCCAGATCATCCACGGCCAGTCGGACGTGGGCCGCTCCAAGGCGGAGTCGGCGCGGGACTCGGTCAAGGAGATCAACCCCTACGTCGACGTGATCCTCCACGAGGAGCGCCTCGACAACTCCAACGTCATGGAGATCTTCGCCGGCTACGACCTGATCGTGGACGGCACCGACAACTTCGCCACCCGCTACCTGGTGAACGACGCCGCGGTGCTGCTCGGCAAGCCGTACGTGTGGGGCTCGATCTACCGCTTCGACGGCCAGGCCAGCGTGTTCTGGGCCGAGCACGGCCCCTGCTACCGCTGCCTCTACCCGGAGGCCCCGCCGGCGGGCATGGTCCCCTCCTGCGCCGAGGGCGGCGTGCTGGGCGTGCTGTGCGCGTCCATCGGCTCGATCCAGGTCACCGAGGCGATCAAGCTGCTGGCCGGCGTGGGCGACCCGCTGGTCGGCCGGCTGATGATCTACGACGCCCTGGAGATGAACTACCGCCAGGTGAAGGTCCGCAAGGACCCGGACTGCGCCGTCTGCTCCGAGCACCCGACGGTCACCGAGCTGATCGACTACGAGGCCTTCTGCGGCGTCGTGTCGGAGGAGGCGCAGGCCGCCGCCGCGGGCTCGACCGTCACCTCGGCGCAGCTCAAGCAGTGGCAGGACGACAAGGAGGACATCTTCCTGATCGACGTCCGCGAGCCCGGCGAGTACGAGATCGTCAACATCCCCGGCGCGGTGCTGATCCCGAAGAACGAGTTCCTCATGGGCGACGCCCTGGAGAAGCTGCCGCAGGACCGCAAGATCGTGCTGCACTGCAAGTCGGGCGTGCGCTCGGCCGAGGTGCTGGCCGTGGTCAAGGCGGCCGGCTTCGCCAACGCCGTCCACCTGGGCGGCGGCGTGCTCGGCTGGGTCAACCAGATCGAGCCGCACAAGCCGGTCTACTAGGACGCCGGAACGTAGACGCCGGAACGTACCGGAAGGGCCCGCCTCGGCGGGCCCTTCCGCGTATCCGGTGGACGTCAGAGCGCGCCGCGGCGCTGCAGCATGTTGTAGGAGATCCAGCCCGGCAGCACCGGCAGCCAGAAGGTGAGCGCCCGGTAGAGGAAGACCGCCGGGGTGGCGACCGCCGGCGACACGTCCGCGACCGTCAGGGCGCCGATCAGGGCGACCTCGACCGGGCCGATGCCGCCCGGGGTGGGGATCGCCGAGCCGGCCGCGTTGGCGGTCAGGAAGACCACCGCGACCGCCGAGAAGCTGACGTCGCCGCCGAAGGCCTGCACCGAGGCGTCCAGGCAGGCGGTGAAGGACAGGGTCAGCAGCAGGATGCCGCCGAAGCCGGTGACCAGCTTGCTGGGCGTCTGCATCAGGTCGAGCATCCGCGGCACCACGCCGAAGAACAGCGAGCGCAGCCGGCCCAGGACGAACCGGCGCAGTGGCGCGACCGCCGCCACCACCAGGGCGAGCACGGCGGCGGTCAGCACGCCGATGATCACCGCGCGGGAGGCGGACAGGTCGCCGTTGGTCTGGCTGCCGGTGATCAGGCCGAAGCTGAACAGCAGCAGCAGGTGCCCGGCCAGGCCGGCCAGCTGGGAGGCGCCGACCGAGGCCACCGCCTGGCCGGAGCGGATCCCGGCCTTCTGTAGGTAGCGGGTGTTGAGCGCGATGCCGCCGATCGCGGCGGGCGCGACCAGCTTGACGAAGGAGCCGGCCAGCTGGGCCGCGACGGTGCGCCGGAACGGCAGCTTCTCCGGGACGAAGCCGGTCAGGCTCATCGCGGCGGCGACGTAGCTGAACGCGGCCGCCAGCAGGGCCGCCGCCGCCCAGACCCAGTCCATCTGGGAGAGCTTGAGCTGGGCCGGCTTGATGGTGGTCAGCGCCAGGTAGGCGGCGAAGGTGAGCGCGATCACCATGATCAGGCTCTTCGGCTTCAGCCGCTCCAGCTTGGCCGGCTCCATCGGTGCCTCGGGGGCGATCTGGAGGATCTGGCCGCGGATGCGGCTCAGCAGGTCCTCGCCGGCCACCGCGATGTCCTCCTCGGCCTGCTGCTGGGTGCGCTCGCCGGCCGCGACCTGCTCCAGCGCCCTGGCCCGGGCGACGGTCTTGCGCTCCTTGGTGAGCCGCGAGAGGTCGACCCTGGTGGAGCGGCTCATCCCGACCGGCTGGAGCAGCGGCAGCGCCTGGGCGACCCGGTCGGCGCCGAGCACCGCGTTGGCGGTGGCGACGGCCCGCTCCGGGCCGATCCGCAGCGCGAAGGTGGTGACCAGCTGGGCGACGTCGATGCGCAGCGTCAGGTCGGTGGCGGCGATGTCGCCGCCGGAGAGGTTGACCAGGCAGGCCGTCCTCTCGTCCACCACCAGCAGCGACTCGCCGGTCAGCCGGCGGTGGGCGATCCGGCGCTCGTGCAGGGCCGCCACCGACTCCCAGAGCGAGGCCATCACCTGGTCGGTGACCTCCTCGTCGGAGAGCTCGTCCAGGATGCGGCCCTCGACCTTGCCGTAGACCAGGATCGCGGCGTCCGGACCCAGCTCGGAGGTGGCGACCAGCTGCGGCGCGCGGGCGCCCGAGGCGGCCGCCGCGTAGGCGATCAGGGCCTCCTGCTCCAGCGCCTGGCGCAGCGACTGCGGGCTGCGGCGCACCGCCACCGAGCGCAGCCGCAGCCGCCGCCAGGCCCGGTAGAAGAAGCCGGAGGCCTGCTGCTCGCGGTCGATGATGTGGACGTCCAGCGGCGGGCCGCTCTGCTGGGTGACGTAGTAGCGGCGGGTGCCGCCGGGTGCGTCCGGGGCGCGGTGGGCGCTCTCCGGGGTGAAGCCGACCTTGCGCAGGCCGATCATCAGGTGCTGGCCGGTGGGCCGGATGTTCGGGGAGCCGATCGCGTACAGCGTGCCGTACGCGACGGACCAGCCGATCAGGACGGTGAGCAGCAGCGACAGCGGGGTGGTGTAGCCGCCGAGCAGTTCGGTGATCCCGCTGAAGACCACCACCACCCACAGGGCGACCCGCCACCGGGGGCGGCTCGACATGCCGACCGCGGTCATGTAGGCGATCACCGGGGCGAGGTAGCCGTGCACCGGGTCGGTGAGGGTGCCGTTGCTGTCCATCGGCAGCCTGGTCAGCGCGTCCCGGATGTGGTCGGAGGCGCCTTCGGCCACCCACCAGTCGATGCCCAGCGAGACGCCGTAGGCGAGCACCGAGGCGAGCACGCCGTCGGCGACCCGCAGGCCGTCGCGTTTGATCAGCCGCTCGACCGCGAAGGCCAGCGGTACGGCGAGCACCGCGACGCTGGAGAGCAGGCCGGTGATCGTGGAGAGCACCGCGGAGAAGTGCGGCGCGTTGGTGGCGATGTCCTGTTCGATGCCGGTGGTGGTCGAGGTGGCGATGCCCGCCAGCACGAAGACGGCGACTATGCCGAAGACGCCGGCCAGGAAGCGGATCAGGTCGGACGGGCGGTGCGCCCGGGCGGCGAGCAGGGGCTCGTCGACGTCCAGGTGCGGGGTGTCGCCCAGCGGGTCGTGGTAGTCGGGCAGCGGGCGCCGGGCCGGCGGCGCGGCGGCGGCCGGATCCCCGGGGGCTTCGGCGGCTTCGGCGGGTTCGGCGGGTTCTTCGGAGGCCTCGGCGGGCGCGGGGGTCTTGATCGTCAGGTCCTTGATCAGGGAGACTTCCGGTGTCGGCCCGGTCGCGGGCCCATCACCGGGAGCCGAGGGCACGGCGGCGGCGGACTCGTCGGAGTCCTCGTCCACACCCACGTCAGCCGTCCCGGTCATCTGGTCTTGTCCTCGTATCACCACTCACCGCCCCGAAGATGGTGGCATGCCTCGGCGCCCCGTGCTGGACAGGGGCCGGATCGGGCGCGGCGGATCGTTCGTACGGGGCCGCGGGTGTGCCCCCGTGAGGAAGAATGCCGCAGGTGACGGACGTAACAGACGACGGCCTCCCGGACACCCTGCCACCCTTCGCCGAACTGGTGCTCGACCTGACCGAGCGGATTCCACCCGGCAGGGTGATGACCTACGGGGACGTTGCCGAGTACCTCGGCCAGGGCGGCCCCCGGCAGGTCGGCCGGGTGATGGCCCTGTACGGCGGCTCGGTCCCCTGGTGGCGGGTCATCCGCGCCGACGGCCGCTTCCTGCCCGGACACGAGCACCGCGCCCTCTCCCACTACGGCGAGGAGGGCACCCCGCTGCGCGAACTCGCCGACCCGCCCCGGGTCGACCTGCGGCGGGCCCGCTGGGACGGGCGGGAGCCGGGCGCCACGCCATGAGGCCGCCGCGGAACGCGGAGTGAGGTCGCCGCGGACCGGGGATGCCGCGAAACCGCCGCGCCGACGGGAATGACGGGGCAGGATCGTAGGCTCGATACGGGCGGGCCCCGGCGGGCCCGCCCGGCCACGCCTCCAGCACAACCCCAGGATCCGCCTCCGTGAGTTCCCCGTACCGGCTCGTGCGCAGCCCGCTCGTCCAGCCCGCCCCACCCGTGCTGGACGAGTACCAGCGCGCCGTGGTCGAGCACGGCGGCGGGCCGCTGCTGGTGCTCGCCGGCCCCGGGACGGGCAAGACCACCACCCTGGTCGAGGCCGTCGCCCGGCGGATCGAGCATGGCACCGACCCCGAGCGCATCCTCGTCCTCACCTTCAGCCGCAAGGCCGCGACGGAACTGCGCGACCGGATGTCCGCCCGGCTCGGCTCCTCCTCGGCCGCCCCCCAGGCCACCACCTTCCACTCCTTCAGCTACGCCCTGCTGCGCGCCCACCAGGACCCGCAGGACTACGCCGAACCGCTGCGGCTGCTCTCCGGCCCCGAGCAGGACGTCATGGTCCGCGAACTGCTGGCCGGCGGCGCCGAGGACGCGAAGCTCGGCAGCTCCCGGATCCACTGGCCGCTCGACCTGCGGGCCTGCCTGACCACCCGCGGCTTCGCCGACGAGGTCCGCGCCGTCCTCGCCCGCAGCCGCGAGCTGGGCCTGGGCGAAGCCGAACTGGAGCGCTTCGCCCAGGGCGTCCAGCGCCCCGACTGGGCCGCCGCCGCGCACTTCCTCGCCGACTACCTCGACGTGCTCGACCTGCGCGGCGTCCTCGACTACGCCGAACTCGTCCACCGGGCCGTCCTGCTCGCCGAACGCCCCGAGGTCGCCGAACAACTGCGGCGGCGCTACGAGGTGGTGTTCGTCGACGAGTACCAGGACACCGACCCCTCCCAGGTCCGGCTGCTGCGCCAGCTGGCCGGCGGCGGCCGCGAACTCGTCGCGGTCGGCGACCCCGACCAGTCGATCTACGCCTTCCGCGGCGCCGACATCAACGGCATCCTCGACTTCCCGCAGACCTTCCGCCGGGCCGACGGCGAACCCGCCGACGTCAAGGTGCTGCGCGTCTCCCGCCGCTCCGGCGCCGTCCTGCTCGCCGCCTCCCGGGAGCTCGCCCGGCGGATGCCGATGGGCCGGCTGCCCGCCGACAAGCTCGCCCAGCACCGCGCGCTGCTGCCCTCCCGCGAGGGCGGCCGGGCCGAGGTCTACACCTACCCCACCCCCGGCGCCGAACTCGACTCGATCGCCGACCTGCTGCGCCGCGCCCACCTGGAGGACGGCGTGCCCTGGGGCGAGATGGCCGTCCTGGTCCGGGCCGGCGCCCGCTCCATCCCCGGCGTGCGGCGGGCGCTCAGCGCGGCCGGCGTCCCGCTGGAGATCGACGGCGACGACCTGCCGCTGCGCGAGGAGCCGGCCGTCGCCCACCTGCTGCTCGCCCTGCGGGTCTGCGCCGAGCAGGCCGCCCGCGACCGGCACGGCGACCCCGACACACCCGACCCGCTCACCACCGACCTGGCCCACGCCCTGCTCACCGGCCCGCTCGGCGGCCTCGACGGCTCCGACCTGCGCCGCCTCGGCCGCGCCCTGCGCGAGGAGGAACGCGCCGCCCTGCGCGCCGACGGGGACCCGGCCGCCCCCCGCCCGGCCGGCGACCTGCTGCGCGAGGCCCTCGCCGAACCCGAGCGGCTGATCGCCCTCGACCCCGCCCACGCCCGCCGGGCCCGCGACCTCGGCACCCTGCTGCGCAAGGTCCGCGAACGCCTCGCCGGCGGCTGCACCGCCGAGGAGGCGCTCTGGGAGCTGTGGGACGGCAGCCGCCGCTGGCGCGAACGCCTGGAACGGGCCGCCCTGCGCGGCGGCGCCGCCGGCCGCAACGCCGACCGCGACCTCGACGCGCTGTGCGCCCTGTTCGAGACCGCAGCCCGCGCCGAGGAGCAGGTCACCGGCCACCGCGGCGCCCTCGACCTGCTCGCCGAGCTCGACGCCCAGGACATCGCCGCCGACACCCTCACCGTCCGGGCCGTGCGCCCCGAGGCCGTCCGGCTGATGACCGCCCACCGCTCCAAGGGCCTGGAATGGCGCCTGGTCGTCGTCGCCGGCGTCCAGGACGGCCTCTGGCCCGACCTGCGCCGCCGCGGCTCCCTGCTGGAGGCCGACCGGATCGGCCGCGACGGCCTCGCCGAACCGCTCTCCCCGGGCGCCCTGCTCGGCGAGGAGCGCCGGCTCTTCTACGTCGCCGCGACCCGCGCCCGGGAACGGCTGATCGTCACCGCCGTCAAGGCCCCCGCCGACGACGGCGACGAGCCCTCCCGCTTCCTGCGCGAGCTCTACCGCGAGGACGTCGACCCGCGGACCGGCAGGGTCGTGCGCCGCACCCCGCCCGTCGTCGTCGAGGACGTCACCCACCGCCCGCGCCGCCCGCTGTCCGTCGCCGCACTGGTCGCCGAACTGCGGGCCGTCACCGTCGACCCGGCCCGCTCGCCCGAACTGCGCCGGGCCGCCGCCGAACGGCTCGCCCTGCTCGCCACCGCCACCGACGACGAGGGCCAGCCGCTGGTGCCCGCCGCCCGCCCCGACCGCTGGTGGGGCCTGGCCGACGCCACCGCCGCCCCCGACCCGCTGCGCAGCGCCGACCTGCCGGTGCGGCTGTCCGGCAGCGGCCTGGAACAACTGGAGAACTGCTCGCTGCAGTGGTTCCTGGACAAGGAGGTCAAGGCCCGCGCAGCCGGCTCCGCCGCCCAGGGCTTCGGCAACGTCGTGCACGCGCTCGCCGACGAGGTCGGCTCCGGGCGCACCCCCGCCGACCTCGCCGTCCTGATGGAACGCCTGGACACCGTCTGGGACGCGCTGGCCTTCGACGCGCCCTGGAAGTCCCACCAGGAGAAGACCCAGGCCCGCGCCGCCCTGGAGCGCTTCCTCAACTGGCACGTGCTGGAACGCGGCCGCGACCTCGTCGCCACCGAGCACGGCTTCGACGTCACCCTCGACGCCGGCGGCGTCTCGGTGCGCATCCGCGGCTCGATGGACCGGGTCGAGAAGGACGCGGCCGGGCGCGCCTACGTCGTCGACTTCAAGACCGGCAAGCAGATCCCCACCGACAAGTCGCTGCCCGAGCACAAGCAGCTCGCCGTCTACCAGCTCGCCGTCCGCGCCGGGGCCCTCAACGAACTGCCCGGCTTCGCCGACCGCCCCCCGGCCACCGGCGGCGCCGAACTCGTCCACCTGCGCGAGCCCGCCGCCAAGGCCGCCCAGGACGCCCCCAAGGTGCAGCGGCAGGACCCGCCGGAGGGCGAGCCGTGGATCGAGAACCTGCTCGCCGACGCGGCCGGCCGGGTCCTCGCCGAGCGCTTCGTCCCGCAGACCGGCGGCGGCTGCGACCGCTGCACCTTCCGCCGCAGCTGCTCCGCCCAGCGGGACGGGGCGCAACTCGTCGAGTGAAGGTTGTCCGCCGCTCCGGTTAACGTTGCGGGGTGACCGCCGTGCTCAGCCATCCCGACCAGCTCAAGGAGCTGCTGGGCATCCCGTTCAACCGGGAGCAGATGGCGGCCATCGGCGCCCCCCTGGAACCGGCCGTGATCGTGGCCGGCGCCGGCTCCGGCAAGACCACGGTGATGGCCGCCCGGGTGGTCTGGCTGGTCGGCTCCGGCGCCGTCCGGCCCGAGGAGGTGCTCGGCCTCACCTTCACCAACAAGGCCGCCGGCGAACTCGCCGAACGCGTGCGCACCGCCCTGCTGCGGGCCGGCGTCACCGGGCAGGACGGCGCGGAGCCGCTCGGCGAACCGGAGATCTCCACCTACCACGCCTTCGCCGGCCGGCTGCTCAAGGAGCACGGCCTGCGGATCGGCATCGAACCCGACGTGCGGCTGCTCGCCGACGCCACCCGCTTCCAGCTCGCCGCCAAGGTGCTGCGCACCGCCCGCGGCCCGTTCCCCGCGCTCACCGGCACCTTCGCCAACCTCGTCGCCGACCTGATCGCCCTGGACGGCGAACTCGCCGAGCACCTGGTCGAGCCGGACACCCTGCGCGCCCACGACGAGGACCTGCTGGACACCCTCGCCACCGTCAAGCTCACCAACGACGACCTGCGGGCCGTCCCCGCCACCGCCCGGGCCCGGCTGGAGCTGCTGCGCCTGGTCGAGGACTACCGGCGCCGCAAGCACACCGCCGGGCTGATGGACTTCGGCGACCAGATAGCCGCCGCCGCCCGGCTCGCCCAGCAGCGGCCCGAGGTCGGCGCGCTGCTCCGCGGCCAGTTCCGGGTCGTGCTGCTCGACGAGTACCAGGACACCTCGGTCGCCCAGCGGCTGATGCTGGCCGGCCTGTTCGGCGCCGGCCCCGGTCCCGGTCATCCTTTTGCCGGCCACCCCGTCACCGCCGTCGGCGACCCCTGCCAGGCGATCTACGGCTGGCGCGGCGCCTCCGTCGCCAACCTCGACGAGTTCCCCCGGCACTTCCCGAAGGCCGACGGCCGCCCCGCCGCCCGCTACGCGCTCAGCGAGAACCGCCGCAGCGGCGGGCGGCTGCTCGCCTTCGCCAACGAACTCGCCGCGCCGCTGCGGGCCATGCACGAGGGCGTCGAGGCGCTGCGCCCGGCCCCCGGCGCCGAGCAGGACGGCTACGTGCGGGCGGCGCTGCTGCCCACCCACGCCGAGGAGGTCGACTGGCTCGCCGACTCGATCGCCCACCTGGTGCGTACCGGCACCGCGCCCGGCCGGATCGCCGTGCTGTGCCGTGGCGGCGCGGCCTTCCCGGACATCCACGCCGCCCTGGTCGCCCGCGAGGTGCCGGTCGAGGTGGTGGGCCTGGGCGGGCTGCTGCAACTGCCCGAGGTGGCCGACCTGGTGGCGGTCTGCGAGGTGCTCCAGGACCCGACCGCCAACGCCGCGCTGGTGCGCCTGCTGATCGGCCCGCGCTGGCGGATCGGCCCGCGCGACCTCGCCCTGCTCGGGCGCCGGGCCGCCGACCTGGTGCGCACCGACCGGCCCGAGGGCGTGGAGGCGCTGACGGCGGCCGTCGCCGAGGCCGACCCCACCGAGGTGGTCTCGCTCGCCGACGCGGTGGAGACCTTCCTCGACGCGGAGCAGCCCGACGAACTGCCCTTCTCCGCCGAGGCCAGGGTCCGCCTGGCCCGCCTCGGCCAGGAGCTGCGCGACCTGCGCCGCTCGCTCGCCGACCCGCTGATGGACGTGCTGCACCGGGTGCTGGCCGTCACCGGCCTGGAGGTCGAACTCGCCGCCTCCCCGCAGGCGCTGGCCGCCCGGCGGCGCGAGACCCTGCACGCCTTCCTGGACGTCGCCGCCTCCTTCGCCGACCTCGACGGCGACCCCGGCCTGGCCGCCTTCCTCGGCTTCCTGCGCGCCGCCCAGGAGTACGAGCGCGGCCTGGACAGCAGCCTGCCCGGCGGCGAGGACACCGTGAAGGTGCTCACCGCGCACAAGTCCAAGGGCCTGGAGTGGGACGTCGTCGCCGTCCCCGGCCTGGTCAAGGGCTCGTTCCCGTCCACCACCTCGCGCGAGCGCTGGACCAGCAGCAAACGGGTGCTCCCGCACGCCCTGCGCGGCGACGCGGACACCCTGCCCGACGTGCGCGGCGGGTGGGACGGCAAGGCCATGACCGCGTTCAAGCGGCAGCTGGCCGAGCACTCCGGCACCGAGGAACTGCGCCTGGGCTACGTCGCGTTCACCCGCCCGCGCACGCTGCTGCTGGCCTCCGGGCACTGGTGGGGGCCCAGCCAGAAGACCGTCCGCGGCCCGTCCGCCTTCCTGGAGCAGCTGCGCGAGCACTGCGAGCGGCCCGGCGCCGGGGAGGTTGAGCACTGGGCCGAGCAGCCCGAGAAGGGCGCCGAGAACCCGGCGCTGGCCGATCCCGTCGAGCGCCCCTGGCCGCTGCCGCTGGACCCGGCCGCCCAGCTGGCCCGCCGCCGGGTCGCCGAGGTGGTGCACGCCCGGCTGGCCGGCGCGCCCGCCCCCGAACCCGAGCCGATGGCCGCCGAGGACCAGCGCCAGGCGGCCTCCTGGGACCGCGACCTCGCCGCGCTGCTGGGCGAGTTGGAGCGCTCCCGGCGCACCGCCCGCGACGTGCCGCTGCCCGCCGCGCTGTCCGCCACCCAACTGCTGCGCCTGGCCGCCGACCCGGACGGCTTCGCGCGCGACCTGGCCCGGCCGATGCCGCGCCCGCCGCAGCCGGCCGCCCGGCGGGGCACCCGCTTCCACGCCTGGGTGCAGTCCCGGATCGAACCGCTGCTGCTGATCGAGCCGGGCGCGCTGCCCGGCGCCGACGACGACGGCATCGAGGACGAGCAGGACCTGGAGCGGCTCAAGGAGGCGTTCCTGCGCACCTCGTACGCCCAGCGCCGGCCGCACCGGGTGGAGGCGCCGTTCCAGCTGGTGCTCGGGGGGCGGGTGGTGCGCGGCCGGATCGACGCGGTATACCGGGACGGTGACGTGACGTCAGTAACCGGTGGCGCGTCACGCTACGAAGTGGTGGACTGGAAGACCCACCGCGAGGAGACCGCCGACCCGTTGCAGCTCGCGGTCTACCGGATCGCCTGGGCCGAGCAGGCGGGCGTTCCGCCGGAGCAGGTCACGGCTTCCTTCCTGTACGTCCGCAGCGGGCGGATCGTCCGTCCGACAGGACTTCCCGACCGAAAAGAGTTGGAACGGCTCCTGATCGGGAACAGTGAAGAATGAGTCACGCAGAGCATTCAAGTCATCACGGCAGCGCCCGAAACCTGTGCGCCATGCACGTTTCGTGCCTATTGTGGGGTCGGTAACCGGTCAACCCCCGTGCTCCGGCCGCCAGCGAGGCCCGCATTCCCTAACCCTCAGTCATCACCGCAGGTGCCCCCGGGCATCGGCGTCTTCTGCTGGAGTAACCGACGTTGAGCGCGACCGGATGGATCAGAGAGCGGTTCACCGGGCCGACCCCGGGACCCGCTCCGGGCACGACCGGCACCTGGCCGAGGACGGCGCTCGCGCTGCCCTTCATCGGCATGGCGCTGATCGTCGCCCTCGACTTCGTCAGCAACACCGAGGTGACGGTCGAACCGGCCCTCACCGCCGTCCCCGCGCTGGCCGCCGTGGTCAGCCACCGAACCTGGTACCCGCTCGCCATCGGCCTCTTCACCGAGGCGGTGGCCTTCCTGATGGCCTTCCGCAGCGACGCCCTCGACCAGTCCGTGCACGCCGCCAGCGTCTTCGCGATCCTGCTGGTCGCCCTGATCGGCTGGGTCAGCGCCACCCTTCGGCTGCGCCAGGAGCGGGCGCTGGCCGACGCCCAGCTCGTCGCCTCGATCGCCCGCCGGGTGTTGCTGCGGCCCGTCCCCGAGCGGGTCGGCACCGTCCAGGCGGCCGTCCACTACGAGGCCGCCGCCGCGCACGCCAGGATCGGCGGCGACCTGTACGAGGTGGTCAACACCCGGCACGGGGTGCGGGCCGTGGTCGGCGACGTCCGCGGCAAGGGCCTCGGCGCGGTCGAGACCGCCGCCGCCGTCCTCGGCGCCTTCCGCGAGGCCGCGCACCAGGAGCCCGCACTGGACCGGGTCGCCGGCTGGCTGGCCGTCAGCCTCGACCGGGCCCTGCACGAGAACGACCACCCGGGCGTGGAGGAGGAGTTCGTCACCCTGGTGCTGATCGGCGTCGGCGCGGACGGCACCGCGGAACTGGTCAACTGCGGCCACCCCTCGCCGCTGCTGCTGCGCGGCGGGGACGTCCGGCCGCTCGAACTCGCCGAGACCGTCCCGCCGCTGGGCGTCCTCGACCCGGCCGACGTCCGGCCGCCGGTGCACCGGGTGGCACTGCGGCCCGGCGACCGGGTCCTGCTGTTCACCGACGGGGTGATCGAGGCCCGCGACCGCTCCGGCGCCTTCTACCCGCTCGCCGAACGCCTCCCGCGCTGCGCCGACGGCCGCCCGGCGGACGTCCTGCAGCGCCTGCACGAGGACGTGGTACGCCACGTCGGCCGCCAACTCGGCGACGACGCGGCCATGCTGCTCCTCCAGTACGCGCCGGCCCCCGCCGCCGGCCCCCAACTACCGCACCAGCACGGCATCCTGTCCCGCCAGCGCTGATCTAGAGCGAGACCTCCACCAGCAGCGGCCGGTGGTCCGACACCGCCGCGCGCGGCGCCGCCGCCGGGCCGACCGCGGCGCGCGGCACACCGACCGCCAGCACGTGGTCGAACTGCACCGCCGGGCGGTGCGAGGGGTACGTCGGGGTGCGGGCCAGGTCGTACCAGCCCTGCAGCCGGGGGCGGGGCTCGCGCACCCGGCGCCGGCGCGGCTCGGCCAGGGCCGGCCGGGCCCGCCGGGCCGCCCGCAGCTCCCGGACCCGCGCCCGGGGCGCGGTGCGCTCCAGCGCGGTCGCCCCGCCGAGGACGGTGCGCGGCACCGCGCCGACCAGGTTGAAGTCGCCCAGCACCAGGTACGGCTGCGGCAGGTCCGCGATCCACCGCCGGATGCCGGCCAGCTGCGCCATGTTCCACCCGGGGACGAAGGACAGGTGCGCCGCCACCACGGTGAACGGGCCGTGGTCGCCCTCCAGCACGGCCGCCAGCGCCGCCCGCGGCTCGTCCGGCACCGGGGTGAGCCCGCGCCGGCCGGCCACCCGCAGCGGCAGCCCGAACGGAGCCGGGGCGAACCGGCGGGCCCGCCAGTGCCGCACCGGCAGCCGGGTCAGCAGCGCGGTGCCGTACGAGGGCGGGGCGCCGTCGCCGACGTCGCCGGGCCCGTACACCCGCAGGCCGCCGGGCACGGAGGGCTCCGGCACCCAGCCCGCGACCGGCGCCGGGCGCCCGTGCAGGGCGGCGGCGAACCGCCAGTCGGCGGCCCCCATGGCTTTGGCGGCCACCGCGGCCTGGTCGGTGCCGCCGGAGCGGGACTGGTGGCGGTCCACCTCCTGCAGGGCCAGTACGTCGGCGTCCAGCGCGGCCACCGCCTCCGCCAGCGGCCCGCCGGCGTCGGCGGGGTAGGGCCGCGGGGCGCCGTCCGGGGCGAGCGGCTGACCGTGCAGCAGGTTGAAGGTGGCGATGCGCAACTGGCTCACACCGCACGACGGTACCCGCTCGCCGGGGGAGGGGGCGCGGCTTGAGCCTGTAGGGCATACCGGGTATACATACTGAGTATGTCCATCCGACACGGTCTGCTCGCCCTGCTCGACCAGGGCCCGCGCTACGGCTACCAACTGCGCACCGAGTTCGAGGCGCGCACCGGCGCCACCTGGCCGCTCAACGTCGGGCAGGTCTACACCACGCTGTCCCGACTGGAGCGGGACGGCCTGGTCGAGCCCGCCGGAGAGGACGACGAGGGCCACCAGTTCTACGCCGTCACCGAGGAGGGGCGCACCGAGCTGCGGGCCTGGTTCGACACCCCGGTGCCCCGGACCAACCCCCCGCGCGACGAACTGGCCATCAAGCTCGCCATGGCCGTCACCGTCCCCGGGGTGGACGTCTCCGCCGTCGTCCAGGGCCAGCGCCGCCACAGCATCAAGGCACTCCAGGACTACACCCGGCTCAAGGGCCGCGCGCTGGCCGGGGAGTCACGGCCCGGCATCGCGCCCTCCGCGAGCAACGACCTGGCCTGGCTGCTCGTCCTCGACCAGCTGATCTTCCAGACCGAGGCCGAGATCCGCTGGCTCGACCACTGCGAGACCCGGCTCCACCAGCACGCGGAGACCGAACAGGCCCGCGCCGCCGAAGCCGCCCGCGACGGCGGCGCCACGGCCGCCAGGCCCGCCCGCCGACGCTCGCGCACCTGACCGCGCCCGCCTGACCGCGCGCACCTGACCGCGCGCACCTGACCTCGCCCGCCGTAGCCCACGCACCCGACCCCGCCCGCCGCTGACGCACCTGACCCCGGCGGCCACCCGAACCATCGGCCCGGACCCGACGCCGAGCCCACCACCAGCACAAGGGGGGAACCATGTCCCACACCGACCCGGCCCGGCAGACGCCGGTACTGCACCTGGAAAACGTCACCCGAGTCCACGGCCAAGGCGCCGCGGAGGTCCAAGCCCTGCGCGGCATCGACCTCAAGGTCCACCCCGGCGAGTTCGTCGCCGTCATGGGCCCGTCCGGCTCCGGCAAGTCGACGCTCCTCACCCTCGCCGGCGGACTGGACACCCCGACCACCGGCCAGGTCCTCGTCGAGGGCGTCGCCCTCGGCGGGCTCAACCGCAAGCGGCTCGCCCAGGTCCGCCGCCGCTCCATCGGCTACGTCTTCCAGGACTACAACCTGATACCGGCCCTCACCGCCGGCGAGAACATCTCGCTGCCGCGCGAACTCGACGGCCTGTCCGCCCGCGCCGCCCGCCGCGAGGCGCTCGCCGCCCTGGAGGAGCTCGGCATCCCCGAGCTCGCCGACCGCTTCCCCGACGACATGTCCGGCGGCCAGCAGCAGCGCGTCGCCATCGCCCGCGCCCTCATCGGCGAGCGCCGCCTCGTCCTCGCCGACGAGCCCACCGGCGCCCTCGACTCCACCACCGGCGAGGCCGTCCTCGCCGTCCTGCGCGCCCGCTGCGACGCCGGCGCCGCCGCCATGATGGTCACCCACGAGGCCCGGCACGCCGCCTGGGCCGACCGCGTGGTCTTCCTGCGCGACGGCCGCATGGTCGACGAGAGCGTCAGCCAGGACGCCGCCAGCCTGCTCGTCAGCGCCGCCACCAACAGCATGAAGGTGGACGAGTGAAGCTCAGCGCCTGGCGGGTCGCCCTGCGCATCGCCCGCCGCGACGCCCTGCGGGCCAAGGGCCGCAGCGCCCTGGTCATCGCCATGGTCGCGCTGCCCGTCCTCGGCGTCACCGGCGCCGACGTGGTCTTCCGCAGCGCCGACCTCGAACCCGCCGAACACGTCGTGCGCGTCATGGGCCAGGCCGCCGGCGAACTGCAGATGGTCGAACGCGGCTCCACCGTCCTCCAGGCGCCCGACCCCGACAAGGGAATGACCACCAAGAGCGCCAAGGACGAGGCGAAGAACGGCGCCGCCCCCCAGTACACCCCCGCCCAGCAGCGCAGCCTCGACACCGAGCCCGCCGAACTGGCGAAGCAGTTGCTCCCGCCCGGCGCCACCCTCGTACCCGAGCGGCAGGGCCCCTACATCGCCGCCGGCAGCTCCCAGGGCCTGCTCAGCACCGGGACCACCGAACTGGACCTCACCGACCCGGTCTGGAACGGCCGCGTCAACCTGGTCAAGGGCCGCGCCCCCGCCACCGACGGCGAAGCCGCCGTCACCCGGGACTTCCTCACCCGCTCCGGCCTCAAGATCGGCGACCGGACCGCCGTCCGCGGCCTGGAGGACAGCCCCTTCACCATCACCGGCGTCGTCGAGTACCCCGGTGAACTGACGGCCACCGAGATCATCGCCCGGCCCGGCACCCTGATCAGCAAGCTCGCCAAGCTCCCCGGCGCCGACCGCAGCCGCAACGTCGGCACCGACGCGCCCACCCGCTGGCTCGTCAAGCTCCCCGCCGGCGCCACCCTCGACTGGCCCAAGGTCACCGAACTGGGCGGCTACGGCTTCGCCCTCGCCTCCCGCGCCGTCCTGCTCGACCCGCCGGCCCGCGCCGACGTCCCCTACTACGTCGAGGCCGACAAGCGCGGCGGCCCCACCCCCGGCTACCTCGACCGCACCTCCGTCGTCATCCTCGCCACCGTCGTCGGCATGGCCCTGCTGGAGATCGTCCTCCTCGCGGGCCCCGCCTTCGCCGTCGGGGCCAGGCGCTCCCGGCGGCAGCTCGGCCTGCTCGCCGCCGGCGGCGGTGAGCGCGCCAACATCCGCGCCGTCGTCCTCGGCGGCGGCATCGTCCTCGGCGTCACCGGCGCCGTCGTCGGCCTCGGACTCGGCATCGGCCTGGTCGCCCTGCTGCGCACCCGGGCCGAGGAGTACGCCGGCCAGCGCTTCGGCCACTTCAACCTCCAGCCGCTCGACCTGCTCGGCGTGCTCCTGGTCGGCCTGGTCACCGGCCTGCTCGCCGCCGTCGTGCCCGCCGTCCAGGCCTCCCGCCAGGACGTCGTCGCCGCGCTCACCGGCCGCGACTCGCTCAAGCCCCCGAGCCGCAGGCTCGCCGTGGTCGGCCTGCTGATGCTCGGCGGCGGCTCCGCGCTCGCCCTGCTCGGCGCCACCAGCGGCTTCGCCAACCGCAGCCTGTCCGTCCTCGGCGGCTCGGCCGTCGCCGAACTCGGCATGGTCGCCCTGACGCCCTACCTGGTCGGCCTGTTCGGCCGGCTCGGCCGCTGGCTCTCGCTCGGCCCCCGGCTCGCCCTGCGCGACTCGGTGCGCCACCGCGGCCGCACCGCGCCCGCCGTCGCCGCCGTGATGGCCGCCGTCGCCGGCACCGTCGCGGTCAGCGTCTACCTCGCCAGCTACGACGAGGGGAACCGCCGCGAGTACACCGCCGCCGCCCCCTCCGGCGCCGTCCTGCTCGGCAGCGGCTGGCTGCCCGCCTCCGAGGGCAATCTGCTGCCGCAGATGCGCGACGCGGTGGAACGCAACATCCCCGCCCTCGGGCCGCGCGCCGACGTCCAGCGCGTCAACTACAAGGGCGACTGCGCCGACGGCGGCAGCCGCTGCGGCTACATCCAGGTCGCGCTGCCCGAGGAACTGCGCTGCCCCGTCCTCGACGACACCGAGCGCAGCACCAGCGAGACGGAGCGCATCCTCGGCACCGACCCGCGCTGCCAGGTCTCGGGCCACCGCGGCAACCAGTTCAGCAACCTCTCCGCAGGCGACGCCACCCTGCTGCACAACCTCTACGGCGTCACCGACCCGGCCGCCGGGCAGGCCCTCGCCGCCGGCAAGGCCGTGGTCTTCGACGCGCGCTACCTCAAGGACGGCAAGATCGCGGTCGAGTTGAACGATCCGATGGAGGAGACCGACGGGTCGTCCCACGGGCCGTCCCCCCGGAAGCGCGGCCACACCGAGATCTCCGTCGACGCCGTCCTCGCGTCCGCGGCGGTGCCGGCCAGCGGCCAGGCCGTGATCAGCCCCGACACCGCCACCCGGCTCGGCCTCACCACCGCCCCGACCGGCTCGGTCTGGCTGCCCGACAGCTCCCCCTCCGACGGCTCCCAGCAGAAGGCCAACGGGGCGCTGGCCAAGCTCACCGACCAGGAGGTCCTCTCGATCGAGCGCGGCTACCAGTCCAGGGCCGACCTGATCGGCCTCGGGCTGTCGATCTTCGCCGGCATCGTCGCCCTCGGCGCGGCCGGCATCGCCACCGGACTCGCCGCCGCCGACTCCCAGCGCGACCTGACCACCCTCGCGGCGGTCGGCGCCGAGCCCCGGATCCGGCGCACGCTGTCCGGCTTCCAGTGCGGGGTGATCGCCGCCATGGGCACCCTGCTCGGCACCGTCTGCGGGATCGTGCCGGCGGTGGCCCTGCGCAAGGTCCAGGGCGCGGCGGCCACCGTCCCCGGGATGCCCGCCGAGATGATCGCCAACAAGTCGGTCGTGGTCCTCCCGTGGCTCACCATCGGGTTCACCGTGGTGGCGCTGCCGCTGCTCGCGGCGGGCCTGGCCGCGCTGCTCACCCGCTCGCGGATCTCGCTGCTGCGCCGCTCCGGCTGAGGTCCGTGCACCCTCCCGTCACCCCCGTCCGCGCCCCCTCCAATCCGGGGGCGCGGGCGGGGGTGACGGAGGTTACAGCCCCAACGGCGCCCGGCAGCCGGACGGCCGGGGCGGGCACCCGCACGGGCGAACTAAAGTCGTCGGTATGACGAGAACTCCGGACAGCGTCGTCCGCTCCTTCATCGACCAGCACCAGGCCGGCTTCCTCGCCGACCTCTCCGAGTGGCTGGCCATTCCCTCGGTCTCCGCCGACCCGGCCCGCGCCGGCGACGTGCGGCGCTCCGCCGAGTGGCTGGCCGCCAAGCTGCGCGACACCGGCTTCCCGGTGGCCGAGGTGTGGGAGACCGACGGCCTGCCGGCGGTGTTCGCCGAGTGGCCCTCCGGGGACTCGTCCGCGCCGACCGTCCTGGTCTACGGGCACCACGACGTGCAGCCCGCCGCGAAGGAGGACGGCTGGGAGACGGAGCCGTTCACCCCGACCGTGGTCGGCGGGCGGCTGTTCGCCCGCGGCGCGGCCGACGACAAGGGCCAGGTGTTCTTCCACACCCTGGGCGTGCGCGCCCACCTGGCCGCGACCGGCCGCACCGCGCCGGCCGTCAACCTCAAGCTGCTGATCGAGGGCGAGGAGGAGTCCGGCTCGCCGCACTTCGCCGACCTGGTCCGGCGCGAGGCCGGGCGGCTGGCCGCCGACGTGGTGGTCATCTCGGACACCGGCATGTGGTCCGAGACCACGCCGACCGTGTGCACCGGCATGCGGGGCCTGGCCGACGCCCAGATCGACCTGTACGGCCCGGACACCGACATCCACTCCGGCTCCTTCGGCGGCGCCGTCCCCAACCCGGCGCAGGTCGCCGCCGAGCTGGCGGCCGGCCTGCACGACGCCGACCGCCGGGTGGACATCCCGGGCTTCTACGACGGCGTGATCGAGCTGACCGACCGCGAGCGCGAGCTGTTCGCCGAACTGCCCTTCGACGAGGCGCAGTGGCTCAGGGTCGCCAAGTCGTACGGCACCCGGGGCGAGGCCGGCTACTCCACCCTGGAGCGGGTCTGGGCCCGCCCGACCGCCGAGGTCAACGGCGTCTGGGGCGGCTACACCGGCCCCGGCGGCAAGACCATCGTGCCGTCCTCGGCGCACCTCAAGCTGTCCTTCCGGCTGGTCGCCGGGCAGGAGGTGGAGAAGGTGCGCGAGGCCGTCCGGGAGTGGGTGGCCGCGCGGGTGCCCGAGGGCGTCCGCCACGAGCTGACCTTCCCGGGCGCGACCCGGCCCTGCCTGACCCCGCTGGACCACCCGGCGCTGCAGTCCACCGTCCGCGCCATGGGCCGGGCCTTCGGGCAGAAGATCCTCTTCACCCGCGAGGGCGGCTCCGGCCCGGCCGCCGACCTCCAGGACGTGCTCGGCGCGCCGGTGCTGTTCCTCGGCATCTCGGTGCCCTCGGACGGCTGGCACTCGGTCAACGAGAAGGTCGAACTGGACCTGCTGGCCAAGGGCGTGGAGACGGCCGCGTACCTGTGGGGGGACCTGGCCGAGAACTTCCGGCCCGGCGCGTGATCCCGCGCGGGCACACCATGGCAGTCAGATCACTCATCCGGATGATTCATCACGTGGGGATGGAACGAAGTGAGCACCGTGCCTGAGACCGAACGCCCACTGAACCTGGCACTGGCCCGGGCCGGGGTGGACCGGGCGGCCGAGCACCGGCTCGACGAGCCCTGGCTGGCCGCGGCCTGGAGCCACCCGGCCACCCGGGTGCTGCCGATCGCCGGCGGCGAGGCGTTCGTCGTCGACACCGCGCAGGGCACCGAACTCGTGCTGATGCCCTCCTTCGAGGCGCCGCAGACCGGGGACCGGTACTTCCTCGGCACCGACGAGGACGGCGTCTCGTACTTCGCGCTGGCCGGTGAGAGCCTGCCCGGGCGGCTGGACGGCGACGCCCGCCCGGCCGGGCTGCGCGAGGTCGGCGCGCTGCTGTCGGACCGGGACGCCGGACTGCTGGTGCACGCCGTCGCGCTGGAGCACTGGCACCGGCTGCACAGCTTCTGCTCGCGCTGCGGGCACCCGACCGAGAAGGCCGGTGCCGGGCACGTGCGGCGCTGCACCTCCTGCGCGGCCGAGCACTACCCGCGCACCGACCCGGCGGTGATCATGGTGATCACCGACGAGCAGGACCGCTGCCTGCTCGGCCGCCAGGCGCTGTGGCCGGAGGGCCGCTGGTCCACCCTGGCCGGCTTCGTCGAGCCGGGGGAGTCGATCGAGCAGGCGGTGGTGCGCGAGGTGCACGAGGAGGCCGGCGTGCGGGTCGGCGAGGTGCGCTACGTCGCCAGCCAGCCCTGGCCCTTCCCGTCGAGCCTGATGCTCGGCTTCACGGGCCGGGCGCTGCCGGGCGGCACGGCGATCACCGTGGACGGCGAGGAGCTGGCCGAGGCGCGCTGGTTCTCCCGTGACGAGCTGCGGGCCGGGATGGAGGCGGGGGAGATCCTGCCGCCCTCCGGGATCTCGATCGCGCGCCACCTGGTCGAGCTCTGGTACGGCGGACCGCTGCCGTCGGCGGCGCGCTGGTAATCCCCGACGAATGGGGGGCGTGCGGGTTATCCCGCGCGCCCCCGTTTTTCTTTTCCCTTCCTTCCCTAATCCGCCACGATCAGATGTTCGTGGCCGGACGGGCCAGTTCTGCTACCGCCGCCCGCCACCCCGCAGCCGTCGTCAACCCGCGCGGACGACATTGCCGGAAACGGCTGAAACCCCGCCATCGCGCTCGCTACATTCACTCGGGTGACAATCCCCCGGGGCACCGCCCAATCCCCCAAATACCAGCGTCTCGCCGCCGACCTGCGCCGCCGGATCGCCGAGGGCGAGTTCACCGCCGACGCCGCACTCCCGGTCGAGAGCGAACTGGAACGCCAGTACGGAGTCGCCCGCAACACCGTCCGGCTCGCCGTCGACGTCCTGGTCAACGAAGGCCGCCTGGTCCGCCTCCAGGGCAAGGGCACCTACCTGCGGGAACACCCCGTCCTGGACCACCGCGCCTACGGCCCCACCCTGGCCCCCGCCCCCCGGGACTGCCTGGCCGTGCCCTCCGCCGTCTACCTCGGCGAGGCCGCCGAGGCCGGCCGCGAACTCACCACCGACTTCGAGATGATGATCGTCCGGGCCCGGGTCGACATCGCCGAACGGCTCGGACTGCGCCCCGGCGAGGCCATCGTGGTCCGCCGCCAACTGCGCCTGCTCGACCGCGAGCCGTACTCCATCGAGGAGAGCCACTACCGGGCCGGACTCGCCGCCGGCACCCCGCTGATGGAACCCGACCCGGTCGAGGGCGGCGACGAGGCCGTCCTCAACGAACTCGGCCGCACCGAGATCGGCGCCGTCGACCACCTGATCGCCCGGATGCCCGGCCCCGAGGAGGCCCAGTGGTTCCAGGGCGGCCCCGGCGTGCCGCTGATGGTCCAGACCCGCGTCACCTACGACCGGCGCGGGCCCGTCCGGGTCATCGAGACCCGCTACTCGGCCGACCGCAGCCGGCTCGTCTACGGCATCGGCGACCTCGGCGCGCGCGCCACCCTGCCCGCGCCCGCCGCACCCGTCGACCCCGCCAGGGCCGACGCGCAGTGACGCGCGCCGGCCCGGACCCCGGGCCGGGCCGGCCCCGCTCAGGCCGTTCAAGCCCGCTCGGACCGTTCAAGCCCGCGCGGGCCGCTCGGACCGTTCAGGCCGTTCGGACCACGTGGGCCGCTCGGACCACTCAGACCCCGAGGGCCTTCTTCACCTGCAGCAGGCTCGGGTTGGTCATCACGACCCGCTCGCCGCCGGCGTTCGGCGTCACCAGCACCGTCGGCACGGTCTGGTTGCCGCCGTTGACCGACTCGACGAACGACGCCGACGCCGGGTCCTCCTCGATGTTGACCTCCGTGTAGCCGATCCCCTCCCGGTCCATCTGGCTCTTGAGTCGGTTGCAGTACCCGCACCAGGTCGTGCTGTACATCGTCACGCTGCCGGACATCGAGGAGGCTCCTTCAGGAAGAGGGCGTACGGTCTCAGGGCAGGAACGCCCACCGCGCGACGGTCATTCCGCGCGGCCACGCTCCGTCGCACCACGACGGCGCCCGAACGGCCCCGCGCGCCCCGGTGCGCAGCGATCATCCTGCGATCACACCGTGCCTGTGGACAACCCCGCCCCCGTTGTCCCAGCGGGCTGAGAGGATGGAAAGCATGCAGGAAGACCTCTTGAGCGGCAGCCCGTCCGACGGCCCCCACGGCTCCCTCTGGGCCGACCCCACCGCCGCCACGGGCCCCGACGCCGTGCTCGCCGGGCTCGACCCCGAACAGCGCGCCGTCGCCACCGCCCTGCACGGGCCCGTCTGCGTCCTCGCCGGCGCCGGCACCGGCAAGACCCGCGCCATCACCCACCGGATCGCCTACGGCGTGCGCAGCGGCGTGTACCAGCCCCAGCAGGTCCTCGCCGTCACCTTCACCGCCCGCGCCGCCGGCGAGATGCGCGGCCGACTGCGCCAACTCGGCGCCGACGGCGTCCAGGCCCGCACCTTCCACGCCGCCGCCCTGCGCCAGCTCCAGTACTTCTGGCCGCGCGCCGTCGGCGGCCCCGTGCCCCAGCTGCTCGAACGCAAGGTCCAGCTCGTCGCCGAATCCGCCGGCCGCTGCGGCCTGCGCGTCCAGCGCACCGAACTGCGCGACCTCACCGCCGAGATCGAATGGGCCAAGGTCACCCAGCTCGGCCCCGACGACTACCCCGCCGCCGTCCAGAAGTCCGGCCGCGAAGCCCCCCGCGACCCGGCCGAGACCGCCCAGGTCTACCGCGTCTACGAGGAGACCAAGAGCCGCCGCGGCGTCATCGACTTCGAGGACGTCCTGCTGCTCACCGCCGCCATCCTGGAGGACCGCCCCGACATCGCGGACCAGGTCCGCTCCCAGTACCGGCACTTCACCGTCGACGAGTACCAGGACGTCTCGCCGCTCCAGCAGCGGCTGCTCGACCAGTGGACCGGCCCCGGCGGCGGCGCCAGCCTCTGCGTCGTCGGCGACGCCAGCCAGACCATCTACTCCTTCACCGGCGCCACCCCCGACTACCTGCTCAACTTCCGCACCCACCACCCCGAGGCCACGGTCGTCAAGCTGGTCCGCGACTACCGCTCCACCCCGCAGGTCGTCCACCTCGCCAACGGACTGCTCAGCCAGGCCCGCGGCGAGGCCGCCCGCCACCGCCTCGAACTCGTCTCCCAGCGCGAGGCCGGCCCCGAACCCGTCTACACCGAGTACGAGGACGAGCCCACCGAGGCCGAGACCACCGCCCGCCGGATCAAGGACCTGCTCGCCACCGGCGTGCGCGCCAGCGAGGTCGCCGTCCTGTTCCGCACCAACGGCCAGTCCGAGGTCTACGAGCAGGCCCTCGCCGACCTCGGCGTCCCCTACCAGCTCAAGGGCGCCGAGCGGTTCTTCGAACGCCCCGAGGTCCGCGACGCCGGCGTCCTGCTGCGCGGCGCCGCCCGGGCCGGCGCCGACCCGCTCACCGCCGACGCCCCCGACCTCGCCGGCCAGGTCCGCGCCGTCCTCGCCGCCCGCGGCTTCACCGCCGAACCGCCCGCCGGCTCCGGCGCCGTCCGCGACCGCTGGGAGTCCCTCGCCGCCCTCGTCCGGCTCGCCGAGGAGTTCGAGCGCACCCGCACCGCCGCCGGCCACAGTGCCGACCTCGCCGCCTACGTCGCCGAACTCGACGCCCGCGCCGCCGCCCAGCACGCCCCCGCCGTCGAAGGCGTCACCCTCGCCTCGCTGCACGCCGCCAAGGGCCTCGAATGGGACGCCGTCTTCCTCGTCGGCCTCACCGAGGGCACCCTGCCGATCATCTACGCCAAGACCGACGAGCAGATCGAGGAGGAGCGCCGACTCCTCTACGTCGGCGTCACCCGCGCCCGCAGGTACCTCTCCCTCTCCTGGGCGCTCAGCCGCTCCCCGGGCGGCCGGGCCAGCCGCAAGCCCAGCCGCTTCCTGGACGGGCTGCGTCCCGGCTCCAGCGCCCCCGGCGCACGCACCGGCGGGCGGGGCGGGCGCGGGGGCGTGGAGCCCGGCGAGCGCTCCGCCGGCCGGCGGGTCCGCGGCCCGGTCAAGTGCCGGGTCTGCGAGAAGGTGCTCACCGAGGCGGTCGAGCGCAAGCTGCGCCGCTGCGAGAGCTGCCCGTCCACCATGGACGAGGCGCTGTACGAGCGGCTGCGCGAGTGGCGGGCCCGGCAGGCCAAGAAGCAGGGGGCGCCGGCCTACGTGGTGTTCACCGACGCCACGCTCATGGCCATCGCCGAGGACGTGCCGGCCAGCCGCCAGGAGCTGGCCGTGATCTCCGGGGTCGGCGCGATGAAGCTGGACAAGTACGGGGCGGCCGTGCTCTCGTTGTGTGCGGGGGAGGAGCCCGAGGAGGATCCGGACGGCGTCGAGGACGGCGAGCCGGTCGATCCGGCGTGAGCCGGTCCGGGCGCGGTCCAGGGGAGTCTCCCGGGGGCCGCTCGGGGGACATTCGAACCCGCCGTGAAAAATAGTTTGCGCGGCATACCGGGAGCGCAATAGCCTGCCGGAGCGGTCAAGGGGACGAGATCGCACGGGGTGACACCTGTGCCGAATCCCCTGCACCCAACAGCTTCACCGAGACAGACATCCGAACATTCGGAGCCGGGGCGACCTGGCTCCGCGAGACGCCGAGAGGAGGCGATGACAGTGGGAAACATCATGATCACCAAAATGACTGGCCAGACCGTTGTTGCTGCCTCCCTGCGTGCCGCCCGTCTGCGGGCGCTCGCCGAGCTCGGTGGAACCGGTCTGGGTCTCGACACCACCGGTGTCTCCGTCGTCCCCGCTGTCAGTGGCCTTGGACACACTGATGTCTGCGCCGCGGGCGGCAGGAACGTCGAAGGCACCTCCGTCGAGGCCGGTCTGTCCGGCGACTGGGCGTCGTTCGGCACGTCGCGCTCCCTGCGTGATGAGCGACCGACCCAGGCACCGAAGGCAGTCGTAGCAGCCGCCATGCATGGCGACTATGCGCAGGTCGTCGGTGCCGGAAGCACCCAGAAGCAGAACGAGCAGCAGATTAACCAGGCCATGGCCGCCTTTGCGGGCGCCACGGCCATCCGGATGCGGGCCTTCCGCGGGCCTGAACCCTGGAGAGAACGAACCTGAGTAAGCCTCAGGTCGGCACCTCCAGGGCCGCGGAACCCGTCACACCGGGATCCGCGGCCCTTCTGTTTTGTCCGGTACGCAAGACCACCCAGGCCCCCCGGGGCCTCCGGCCCAGACCCACCAGCCATCTGGGCCGGAACCACTGAAAAGACGAGGAAGACGCCACAGTGTCCACGGTCATCACGCCGCCCATCCCGTCCGTACCGCCGACAAGCCAGATCACCAAGGCCGACCAGGCCGACCCCCCGGAGGTTCTTTCCATGCAGATCAGCTCCATCGAGCAGGCCGAGGCGCTCGGGCTCCCCATCCCCTGCCGCGCCTTCGACCCCGAGGTCTTCTTCGCCGAGACGCCCGCCGACGTCGAGTACGCGAAGTCCCTCTGCGGCACCTGCCCGGTCAAGGACGCCTGTCTGACCGGTGCGCTGGAGCGGCGCGAGCCGTGGGGCGTCTGGGGTGGCGAGCTCTTCGTCCAGGGTGTCGTCGTGGCCCGCAAGCGGCCGCGTGGCCGTCCGCGCAAGACCGAGGTCATGGCGTGAACCCCGCCCACGGCGCCAGGGCCGTCCGCCGGGGAGAGCAGCCCCTGCTGGACAGCTCCCTCCGCCGTTCCGTCCGGATCGCCGCCGCCAAGGCCGACGCAGCCCGGCCAGCCCCCTTCCCGAGCACGCACCACGAGCAGGACCACCACATGACCGCCGCCGCCATCGATCCGACCGTCCGCGCTGAGCAGACCACCGAACTTCAGATCCAGAACAGGACCCTCGAAATGCAACTCCTCCACGAATCCCTGGCCCGGGCCCATATGCAAGAGCGCCTGCACGAGGCCGAGCACCAACGCCTCGTCACCCGGGTCGCCCGGGCCCGCCGGCTCAAGCAGCGGGCCGAGCGCGCCTCGCTGCGGGCCCGCAAGGCGATCGCCGTCGCCCTGATGTAGTCGCGGCTGTCGTCGCGGCTTTCGTCGCGGCGCGGGGCCTCCCCGCGTTCCACCCCCGTCGTGCCGCAGGCCGCCCCCCGTCACGGGGAGCGGCCTGCGGTCGTCGGGGGCGTTGTGGTCAGCTCTTGCGGGTGCGGTTGGCGGGCTCGCCGCCTGCCGGCTTGCGACCGGCCGGCTTCGCCGTCCCCGCCGGTCTCGCCGTCCCCACTGGGTCGGCCGGCTTCGCCGTCGCCGCCGGTTCCCGACCGGCGAACTGGGGCAGCCACGCCAGCATCTCCGCCCGGAACGGCGCCTGGGCGCCCAACTGGCAGAGCACCCCGATGGTGCTCAGCGTCACCCGATGGATCAGCAGGTACGCGGGCGGCAGGTTCAGTTGCTTGCCCAGGTTGTAGGCGGGCGAGCGCGGATCGGCGATCCGGGCCGCCTGCGCGCGCATCCAGGCCCGGGTGAAGTGGAAGCTGTCCACGGCGGCCGGCTCGATGATCGGCCGCAGGTAGTCCAGCACCGCGTCCGGGTCCAGCTCGATCGAGGGCTTGACGAAGCCCTCCTCGCGCAGCATCTTCAGCACGCCCGCCGCGTCGCCGTCCAGGGCCATCCGCAGCGACGCCCCGATCGGCGCGGGCAGCCCGCCCGGCAGCCGGTCCACCGTGCCGAAGTCCAGCACCCCCAGCCGCCAGCCCTCCGCCGGGCCGTCGTCCTTCAGCAGCCGGAAGTTGCCCGGGTGCGGGTCCGCGTGCAGCAGGCCGGTCCGGGACGGGCCCGCGAACAGGAACCGGGCCAGCAACTGCCCGGCACGGTCGCGCTCCTCCTGGGTGCCGCCCGTGATCACCTCGGCCAGCGGGG
This sequence comes from Kitasatospora sp. NPDC127121, assembly GCF_042677305.1. Classification (NCBI taxonomy): domain Bacteria; kingdom Bacillati; phylum Actinomycetota; class Actinomycetes; order Kitasatosporales; family Streptomycetaceae; genus Kitasatospora; species Kitasatospora sp. NPDC127121. The sequence goes on from NZ_JBHXTQ010000040.1 coordinate 69,189, forward strand.
TGCCGTCCATCCACTCGGTGACCAGCACCTGGTCGGCCTGCGCCACCACGCCGGGCACCACGATGTCCGGGTCGCCGGCGAACTCCTCGGCGTGCCGGCGCTGGGCCTGCGCCTCCAGCTCGTAGTCCAGTTCCTCCGACACCCGTTCGCGCAGCTCGGCGATCAGCGGCTTGATGTCCAGCCCCGGGATCAGCGGGCCCAACAGCCAGGCCACCCGGCTCAGTTGCGTCAGGTCGGCGAGCAGTGCGTCGCCCGCGCCCGGGTACTGCACCTTGACCGCGACCCGGCGCCCGTCGTGCCAGACGGCCCGGTGCACCTGCCCGATCGAGGCGGCCGCCGCCGGCCGGTCGTCGAACTCCCGGAACAGCTCGCGCCAGCCGTCCCCGAGTCGCTGGGCGAGCGCGGTGTGCACCTTGGCGGCGGGCATCGGGGGAGCGGCGTCCTGCAGCTTGGTGAGCGCGGCCCGGTACGGCCCGGCGACCTCCTCGGGCAGCGCGGCCTCGAAGACGGACAGCACCTGCCCGAACTTCATGGCCCCGCCCTTGAGTTCACCCAGGACTTTGAACAGCTGGTCGGCGGTGGCCTGCTGGAGCTCGGCCGTCACCACCTCGGCGGAGCGCCCGCCGATGCGCTTGCCCAGACCGAGCGTGGCGCGTCCGGCTATCCCCAGCGGCAGGGCGGCGAGCCGTGCCGTGCGGGTCACTGCCTTGCGCGGAAGATCGCTCACCCGGGCCTCCATTCCCTGGCCCCCCGACACCGGACGGCCCACCATCACTAGGCCATTGTGCCCGCTCCCCGCCCCGCGACCGCCGGTATTTCGCCAGGCGGGGAGGGGGCGCCCGTACGAGGGCCGCGACCGCTGTCCCTTTGCGGGGGAGTTGGACGGCTTGGTCCGGTCGGACCGGTGTGGTGGGCGGGCGGTGGCTGCGCGCCGAGTGGAGTGCCCGCGGGTCGTCCGGTCGGCGGGTCAGCGGGTCAGCGGGGCAGACGGAGGGCCAGGCCGTCCAGGACCACGGCGAGGCCGTAGGCGAACTTGGCGTCGCGCGTGGCGGCCGGGTCCGGGTCCGCGGAGACGGCCGAGTAGGCGTCGGCGAGGTGGGCGAAGCCCGCGGTGGCCTCCCGGGCGGCGGGCATCAGCCGGGCGATGAACGCGGCCTCGCTCTCGCCGGCCCGGGCGACGGTGGTGAGCCAGGCCGCCTCCGTGGTGCTCATGCCGACGACGTAGGAGATGACCGTGTCGATCGCCCGGACCGGCTCGGGGAAGCCGGCCGAGGTGAAGAAGGCGGTCAGCCGCTCGCCGTAGGACAGCAGGTTGGGGCCGAGGTGGGCGAGGCCGGCCTGGCCGAGGACGGACGACAGCCAGGGGTGGCGCAGGGCCGTCGCCCGGAAGGCGCCGGCGGCCTCGGTGGCGGCGGCGCGCCAGTCGGGGCTGTCGGCGGGCGGGAGGGTGATCTCGCCGAAGACCTCGTCCACCGCGAGCTCCATCAGCTCGTCCTTGGTCGCCACGTGCCGGTACAGGGAGGTGGCGCCCGCGTTCAGCCGGGTGGCGAGCTTGCGCATGCTCAGGGCCTCGATGCCCTCGGCGTCCAGCATGGTGATCGCCTCGCGGACGATCGCGGCCCGGCTGAGTGCGGGCTGGTCGGGCTCGCGCTGCCGACGGGCCCATACGGACGGGATCGGGTTCGTTTCGGCGGCCATGGCGGCTCCCCTTCCCTCTGCTCCTGCTTCGCTGCGTACACCGTTCGCATTGAGCGTACAGGAGTCGGATATTGCGCACGCTGTTCCGCTATGCGTACAGTGTGCGCAACGAAGGAACGGGGTGCGCACCGGGGGAACGGTGTGCGCAGAATGGAGGGGTGGCTGATGACAGCGCTCAACGCGACCGAGGGCCGCAATCCGCACCGCTGGTGGATCCTGATCGTGCTGTGCCTGAGCTCGCTCGTCCTGGTGGTCGACAGCATGGCGCTCACGGTCGCCGTGCCCTCGATGACGGCGGACCTCGGCGCCAGCGCCCAGGACGCCCAGTGGATCCTCGACTCCTACGTCCTGGTCTTCGCCGGGCTGCTGCTCACCGCCGGCAGCCTCGGGGACCGCTTCGGCCGCCGGAAGATCATGATCATCGGACTGCTGCTCTTCGGGGCGGCCTCCCTCGCGGCCACCTTCTGTACCAACCCCGGCGAGGTGATCGCGGCCCGGGTCGCCATGGGCGTCGGCGGATCGCTGATCATGCCCTCGACGCTGTCGATCCTCATCACCGTCTTCGACGAGGACGAGCGCAACAAGGCGATGGCCGCCTGGAGCTCGGTGGCGATGCTGGGGCTGGTCGGCAGCCCGGTCCTCGGCGGCGTGCTGATCAACCACTTCTCCTGGCACTCGATCTTCTTCATCAACGTCCCGGTCGTCGCTCTGGCGATCCTGGCCGGCCTGCTGCTGATGCCGGAGTCCAAGGGCCCGTGGCAGAAGCCCGACCCGCTCGGCGCGGTGCTCTCCGCGGCCGGCATGACCGCCCTGGTCTGGTGGATCATCGAGATCCCGCAGCACGGCGCCTTCGGCGGCCAGTCCCTGGTCACCCTGGCCATCGCGGTGCTCGCGCTCGGCGGGTTCGTGGCGTGGGAGAACATCGCCTCCGCGCCCATGGTTCCGCTGGCGCTCTTCAAACACCGCAACTTCAGCGGGGGCTCGCTGTCGCTGACCCTGGTGCAGATCGGCAACGGCGGCCTGCTGCTCGTGCTCACCCAGTACCTGCAGTTCGTGCTCGGCTACTCGCCGGTCAAGGCGGGCCTCGCGTTCGTGCCGCTGGCCATCGCCGCCCTGGTCGGCAACGGGGTCGGCGCCAAGTTCGCCGCCACGATCGGCAACCGCCTGCTCATCCTCACCGGGATGCTCGTCATGGCCGCCTCCTTCGCCCTGCTGACCACCGTCACCGCCGGCACCGGCTTCACCGTCCCGGCGGTCGCCCTCGGGCTGCTCGGCCTCGGCGCGGGCCTGGCGATGCCGGCGGCGGTGGGCGCGCTGATGGGCACCATCCCGCCGGAGCAGGCGGGCGTCGGTTCGGCGCTGAACGACACCATCCAGCAGGCCGGTACCGCGCTCGGCATCGCCATCCTGGGCTCGCTGCTGTCGAGCGGTTTCGCCGCCGAGATGCCCGCCGGGATGCCGGAGGAGGCGAAGCACTCCGTCGGCGGGGCGCTGGCGCTGGCTAACGGGGACGCCGGGCTCGTCTGGACCGTCCGGGAGGCCTTCACCTCGGCGATGTCGACGACCTTCACGATCAGCGCGATCGGGGTGCTGGCGGCGGCGGTGGTGGCCACGCTGGTGATGCGCGACCGGAAGGCCGGGATGGCGGCGGGGGAGCCGGTGGCCGGGGCGTCGGTGGAGGACACCGGGATCGCCGCCTGACTCCGCTGGACCTGGCTGGTCCACCTCGCTGCGAAGGCCGGTGCCCCTGGGGGCACCGGCCTTCGGTGTGGCGGGGTGGGGCGGTGGTGCGCAGGAAGTCGGACGGGCCGACTTCCTGTTTTTTTTTATTTTTCTGATGTTTGGGTCGATTTAGGGAGTGTAGTTCT